>CAMLFX010000036.1 GCA_946479435.1 uncultured Sphingobacteriales bacterium
CGAAGATGAGGAAGAAGAGATGCCTGAAATGGTTTTGACACAACCGGAAGAACCTAAAGAAGATGTGGAGCTGAGCTTTGAGGTTATAAAACAGGAAGACGAGCCTGTTGCTATAAAACACGGCGCGCACATTAGCATACAAGACCACGAGCCTTATGCACCGGAGCTCGACCTGCCAGACTACAAATTCCCTACGCTTGATCTGTTAGAAGACCGTTCGCAGGAAACTATACAGCTGGATAAAGAAGAACTGGAGAAGAATAAGAACCAGATCATCAGCACGCTTCGCAGTTTCGGTATCGAGATACAACGTATCAGTGCGACAGTAGGCCCTACGGTAACCCTGTATGAAATAGTACCGGCGGAGGGAGTGCGTATATCTAAGATCCGCAACCTCGAAGATGATATTGCCCTTAGCCTTGCAGCATTAGGCATACGTATCATAGCTCCCATACCGGGCCGCGGTACTATTGGCATTGAAGTACCCAACACTAACAAACAGATAGTATCGATGCGTTCATTGCTCACCAGTGAAAAATTTGTGAACTCAAAAATGAGTTTACCAATAGCGCTTGGTAAGAAGATAGATAACGAGAACTATGTAGTTGACCTGGCTACCATGCCCCACTTACTAATGGCGGGTGCTACCGGCCAGGGTAAGTCGGTTGGTATCAATGCCATCCTTGTGTCGCTATTATATAAGAAGCACCCGTCGCAGTTGAAGTTTGTAATGATCGACCCTAAGAAGGTGGAGCTCTCTATATATAGAACGATAGAGAAACACTTCCTTGCTAAACTACCTAACGAGGAAGAGGCGATCATTACCGACACCAAAAAGGTTATTTATACATTGAATGCACTGTGTATTGAAATGGATAACCGTTATGAATTGCTGAAAGAAGCAGGTGCGCGTAACATAAAAGAGTACAATGAAAAATTCATTAACCGCAGGCTGAACCCGCAACGTGGTCATAAATACCTGCCATTTATAGTATTGGTGATAGATGAGTTTGCCGACCTGATAATGACTGCCGGTAAAGAAGTAGAAATGCCGATAGCGCGCCTTGCACAGTTGGCACGTGCCATAGGTATACATCTTATCATCGCAACACAGCGCCCTTCGGTTAACGTTATCACAGGTACCATCAAGGCCAACTTCCCGGGCCGTATAGCTTTTAAGGTATCAGCTAAGGTCGATTCACGCACCATATTAGATGCCGGCGGTGCCGAGCAACTGATAGGTCGTGGTGATATGCTGGTATCGCATGGTAGCGAGCTATTGCGCCTGCAATGTGCTTTTGTGGATACGCCTGAGGTAGAAAATATCGTAGACTTTATTGGCCGCCAGCGCGGCTACCCTTCTGCTTTCGAGCTTCCGGAATACGAAGGTGACGAAAATGAGAACGATAAAATAGTGGACCTTACCAACCGCGATAAACTATTTGAAGATTGTGCACGTACCGTGGTGCAAACACAGTCGGGCTCCACATCTATGTTACAAAGACGTTATAATTTAGGCTACAATCGCGCGGGCAGAATAATGGACCAATTGGAAAGTGCGGGTATTGTAGGGCCTTCTATGGGTAGTAAGCCGCGCGATGTGCTCTTCAAAACAGAAATGGAATTAGAACAGTTTTTAACTGAATTGAATTAAACCTTTACTTTGCAGCCCCGTCTAAGAAGACGTGCATTATTTTTAATTACATATTTTAAGATGAGAAAATTTCTGACATTAACGGTATTAGCATTAGGATTGACTTTTCAGGCAGTGTATGCGCAAGATGCCAGGGCCAAAACGATATTGGATGCCGTAAGCAAAAAAGTAAACGGTTTAAAATCTTTGAAAGCAAATTTTGCGCTACATCTCAGTGGTGCCAATGGCAAAGTGAACGACACTAAAAAGGGCAGCTTTGTAATGAAGGGGCAGAAATATCGTGTCACTCTTGCGGGACAGGAAATAATCTGCGATAATAAAACTGTATGGACTTATATGAAAGACAATAACGAAGTACAGGTAAACAATTATAACCCTAACGAACAAACTATCTCCCCTGCTAAGCTTTTCACTAATTTTTACGATAAGGAATACACGTACAAATATGCAGGCACGCGCAAAGTAAGCGGCAAAAACTGCGATATAGTAGAAATGACACCGACCAATAAAAGCAAACAATTCAGCAAAATAGAATTGGCTGTCGATAAAGCCAACAATACTATTGTTGGCGGCAACGTATGGGAAAAGAATGGAAACAAATACCAATATGAAGTAAGTGGCTTCACTGCAAATGCACCCGTAGCTGATAATGTTTTCACCTTCGACCCTAAAAAGTATCCGGGGGTGGAAGTGGTAGATATGAGATAACAACCGCGAACGTTAAATAATTATCAAAATAGCCGGTAATTGACCGGCTATTTTCTTTGTAACCCATTCAGGCACGATATTTTACAATATGCGCTCGAACCATAGCTAACAGATAGATAAAATGACACAAACTATTTTAACAAGAGAAAATAAACAGATCATTCACGAAACACTACCAACATTCGACCATTTACTGGAATATCTTACTACAAAAAACAACGGCATTCCTGTTTACGAAATAAAAAGCTACACACACCCTACCCTAAGAACGGAAGTTTCGGCTCTGAGCAACGGCCTTTCTTATGCCTACAGCGATGATGGCAAGTGGTTTGTAGTACATTAAACTAAAACAATAAAACTATGAGCCAGGCATTCGTACGCGAAGGCGATGAACAATGGTTGCATGATATAGCACCTACCCTACCGGCACTCATCAATTACCTGACAAATGAAAACAACGGTATTCGCGTTTATGAGAAAAGGGCCTATCAGCATGCAACGCTTAATAAAGAAGTACATGAAATGAGCAATGGCCTTACTTATGCAATAGGCACCGAGGGAAAATGGTCTATATATAGACTAACGCATTAAATTATTATAATTTATATTTCTGACAATCATTGTGTTAGCAATCATTTCTCTTTATCTTAATAAGGTAAAACACATTAGTAAAAATTATTCTTTTAACTTCGCGCAAAATTTAGAAAATGAATTGGAACCCGGTAGGAATGATGGAGGAGCTAACCTCTACCACACAAAAGTTGGTAAATGGCTACGAAACACTGCAGCAAATAGATAAGGTAGAAGTAGGCACTACTCCTAAAGAATTGGTTTGGCAACGCGACTATGTAAAAATGTATCATTACAAGCGCGAAACACCCGCCAAATGCAAAACTCCGGTACTGGTTTCTTTCGCAATGCTGAACCGTCATGATGTGCTTGATCTTCAGCCCGACCGCAGCCTTATGAAAAAACTGCTGGATGAAGGCCTGGACATATACATTATGGATTGGGGCTACCCTGCAAAAGCCGACCGTTATGTGACGATGGAAGACTATATCGACGGTTTCATGAACGATGCAGTTGACTTTATACGCAAAAGCAACAAAGTTGATAAGATACATAAAATGGGTATTTGCCAGGGCGGCACCTTTTCTATGATATATGCATCACTATATCCTGAAAAATTAAAAAGCCTGACCACGTATGTAACGCCCTACGATTTTTCTAACCCTAATAGTTGCATGCTGTACAAATGGACCAAATTCATAGATGTAGATGCGATGGTTGATAACCTGGGTGTTATACCCGGCGAAATGCTGGATCAATCTTTTGGCATGCTGAAACCAAGCATGAACATCAGCAAATACATTGGCATCATGGATTCGCTGGAAGACAAAGACAAAATGATGAACTTCCTGCGCATGGAGCATTGGAAAGGAGACCTTCCGGGTATCCCGGGTGAAATGTACCGCAAGTATATCAAAGATCTTTTCCGCGATAACAAACTGATAAAAGGAGAAATGGAACTAGGTGGCCGTAAAATCAACCTGAAGAACATGACCGTTCCGTTCCTTAATGTCTATGCTACTGAAGACAATATCATTCCTAACGATAGTACTAAACCTGCAACCAAAGCGGTAGGTTCTAAAGACACCAAGGAATATCCTTTCCCAGGTGGCCACATTGGTGTATTTGTTGGTGGCAAATCTCAAAAAGAGCTGGCTCCTGCAGTTGCCAAATGGGTAATTGAAAGGTGCTAATTTAAAATATCAGGCATTACGAAAAAGGGCTGCGGTTGCAGCTCTTTTTTTATTCTATCATTTTAACCCTTGTTGGCCGTATAGTTTCAAACAGATTATAGCTTCTGCCATCAAATTTTATCAGCAATGGTTCTCCTTTGTACCATTCCCCGCCATCAGCAGGTTTTGCATGTGCCTGTATATGCAAATGGGGTTCTAATGTAAAACCCGAATTTCCAACCAGGGCCAGTGGTTCACCCATTTTTACTTGCTGCCCTTCATGCGCAAATACCTCATTATGCCTTAAATGTGCCATGAATACATAATAGCTACCTGCATCTATCACTAACATATTGGTATTGGTAGGGCCGCGCTCACGGCTTGGAGGTATATTGTCAATATTATCATCGTGCATCGTAATAATAGTACCATTGCACGGACTGTAAACGGTATCGCTGTAAATAAGATAATCTTCCAGCTTCGATGAAAAAATATGATTGGCCCTGTTGCCGTATTTGTTCAGTCGCACAATATCTATAGCATATATAGCCCCCCGGTAGGTATAATGAAAGAAGTTGGTAGGTAACCCCTTACCGCCTTGCAGCACAAAATACTTACCGGCCTTTAACGGAAACTGTAATTCAACGGTTTTAGGTACACCCGTAGTGCCTGTGAAGTATAAAACACACATCACACTAAACACAATGCCGAAAAATATATTTGATATTGCCTTCCATCTTTTTACAGGCCCTGTACCTTTATTTTTTAGCACGGCATTCAGTAAAACCAGCAAATACAAAACACCAAATGCATACTTGGCATATACCGATAAATAAACCCAGGTACCGTATAAATAAGCAACCCCTCCTAATGATGCCGACAGGAATAATACAGTTCGGCCAGTGCCAAGTGCTTTATGCGTTAGCAAATTGGCCAGATATATGCTATATGCCGCCGCCAGCAGGCTAAGAACTAATAATCCATATACCATCATGTTAAAGTATTGAAGTTGGCTACTGGTCGCATTGCCATGTTTTCTTTAGTTTATCAATATCAAAGCCTTTAGCTGCTGTGCGTGCCACAATGGTGGCGTACAAGTTATCATCCATTGTACTGGTGCGGCTCAGTATCCATAAGTATTTCCGGTTTGGGTGGCCAACAACAGCATAACTATAATCATCCGCCAGGTCTATGATCCAATACTTTCCTTTAAAAGGAGGAAAAAATTCAACTGCCAGCTTTGCATTGGTTTCTTTGTCTTTTACATAAGCCGTAGCTGTAGCCACTTTTCTGTTTAGCTCTTTATTGCAACTGTTTTTAACAGTTACTGTTCCATTATCATTCAAACTGTATTCAGCAGTAGTGCAACTACAGCCATCCTGGAACTTTTGGGGAAAGCTGGCTATCTCATACCATTTACCCATATACTTCTTTATATCTACATAAGGTACTGTATGTAGTTTGTCTTTTGCAAAGGCCTGCATACAACTGCATAACATTACAAGAATCGTCAAAAAGCTATTACTCTTCATAAACTTTATTTGTAGGAACATGTAAAATATAATGCCACATATAATAGGTTATATATCTGTGTGGCACGCTTTTACTATATAGTGAAACGAACTAAAAACAGCTATATAACTATGAAAAAGATCGCATTAAACTTCGCTCTTTGTGCATCATTATTCACAATTGCATCTTGCGGCAACAATTCTGAAAATGATAGCAAAGAAGTTGCTAAAGAACAGAACGAAGAAAAATTTGATGACACCAACATTGAAGGCGACACAAAATTCGCCGTTAGCGCTGCTGATGGTGGCATGATGGAAGTAGAACTTGGCAAGCTGGCACTTAAAAACGGTTCAGCTCCTGAAGTAAAGCAATTTGCGCAAATGATGATCGACGATCATACCAATGCCAACAACGAATTAATTGCATTAGCGCAAAAAAAGAACATCACGCTTCCAACAACGCTTAGCAGCGATAAACAGGACAAAGTGAACGATATGGCTAAGAAAACCGGCCATGACTTTGATGTTGCATATATGGACTTTATGGTTGATGACCATAAAGAAGACATAGATGACTTTAAAGATGAAGCTGATAAAGGAAATGATGCCGATATTAAAGCATGGGCTTCAGGTAAAGTAGCAACGCTTGAAAGCCATTTACAAATGGCTGAAAATGGCAAAAATTCAGTAAAAGACCGCAAATAAGCTCTTTTACAAATCTGTAATTTAAAAACAAATGCCTCCTGATACAGGAGGCATTTATTCATTATTTAGTTGGCTTGTTGCTATTTAGGTGTTACCGGTTGTATCTCTGGTTCCGCTGGCCTGGGTGGGTTTATGGGCTCTGGCTGCTTCGGCGGATTAATAGGTTCAGGCTGCGGTAAGTTTGGCATATCCGGCTTCGGCGGGTTAACTATAGGTCCCGGTATATCAGGCATTTCAGGTTTGTTGGGTTGTGGAACTTCCGGGTTATTTATTTGGATATTCATAACAATAGTTTAATGCATAGTGTAAAAAACTAAGCCACTAACTTTAATACTTCGATCATATTTAACAGATGGCATAATTTTTTACCAGAATATTAAAATTTAAAACTCCCATGAGAAAATCAAATACTACCTCAAAAAAATCAGCAACTAAAAAAACGCCGGTAAAAAAAGCTGCACCCCAAAAAGCTACAGCCGCGCGTAAAACAGTAGCTAAAAATGCTACAAAGAAAAGTGCAGCAAAAAAAGCTGCTCCAAAAAAAGCAGTAGCCAAAAAGGCCGCCCCTAAAAAAACGATAGCAAAAAAAGCTGTCAGGAAAACTACAACACCTAGCAGGTCGGCAATGCCATCAAAAAAATCAGCACCCCGCCGTAGTGCAATGCCTAAGCAACAATCTGACGACAGATCAATGTTAGCTGAATTGTTTCTTGATTCAATAAAAGATATTTATTGGGCAGAAAAAAATCTGGTGAAAACATTGCCTAAAATGCAAAAAGCAGCTACATCGCAAGAGCTTAAAGATGCCTTTGAAGATCATCTTGCTATAACGCAAACACAAGCAGAAAGGTTAGAGCAGGTATTTGAAATACTCGGTGAAAAAGTGCAGGCCAAAAAATGCGATGCTATGGCTGGCCTGATTGAAGAAGGTAAAGGTATTATTGAAGAGACAGAAAAAGGTACTGCAACGCGCGATGTAGGACTAATATTGGCTGCTCAAAAGATTGAACATTATGAAATAGCAACCTATGGTGGCTTGGCACAGTTAGCTAAAACTTTAGGTTACACTGAAATTAAAGACATCTTAGGCACTACGCTGGATGAAGAAAAAGAAGCAGACGAAACATTAAGCCAGATAGCGGAGGCAAGTATTAATATCGAAGCAAGCCAGGAAGATGAGGATGGCAACAGCAATGAAGAGAAAGATATGGAAGATGGAACAGATGCAGATGGTGAAGAAGCATAGTATGTTTTAAAGAGGAATAATATATATAAGCCGCAGTTTTCGTACTGCGGCTTTTTTAAAGTCCGTATACTAAGAAAGGTAAACTAATCATCTTCACCCCAATGCCATAAATATGGCATCAACCCCAGTGATAGCCTGAATCCGGTTATCTTTCATGCTGATGTCCATCTGGCTGTAATTGATCACTAAACGATGGCCTTAATTCATGCCAATCAATTCACATCAAAATACTTAAACTAAAGATTATTACTCTCTGTTATCTATAAACTTCACCTGCTTCCTGCTGGCTGCAGGGAACTGCATTTGCTGCATATCTGCTGCTGAATGGAAATGTAATAATGGCACCACCCTAAGTTTAGATTGCAATAATGGCTTTAGCTTCAATTCACAATCATCCACCGGCAGTGCTGTATGTATATGCAGTTTCAATTCATCGGTACCCAGCTCACCTGTAAATACTTCTACCACATACTCTTTTACAAAAGCAATATTATTCAGCATATCGAATACCGCGGGTGGGTATAGTGTGGTGCCTTTATACTTTATCATTTGCTGCTTACGGCCAACTACAGGTCCAAGCCTGCGACTTTTACGTCCGCAACTGCATTGTTCTTCATAGTATGCACATACATCTCCTGTTCTATAACGTAATAAGGGCATTCCTGCTACACCAAGCGTCGTCACTACTACTTCCCCATGTTCACCAGGCGCTACCATTTTGCCATTATCATCCAGCACTTCCAGTATTATAAGATCGGGTTGCTGGTGGCCACCTTTACCTGCACTGCATTCTGTAAAGGCAGTTTGCATTTCAGTTGATGCATAAGTGCTGTATAATTGTATTGGCCATTGTTCTTGTATCCGCTTCCCCATAGCGTTCAGCTCAAAAGCTTCATTACGCAGGTTCTCTCCAATGCATACTGCTTTCTGTACCGTTGTTTTGTACAGGTCTATTTCATTCTGCTTAGCCCACTCTATCATCTTCAGCAGGAAGCCCGGCACAGCCACGATACTGTTCGCACCTACTCGTTGCAAAGTATCCCACTGCATAGCAGGTAATCCCGGCCCCGTACGCACCAGCGATGCTCCCAATTGCTGTATGCCCATGTAGTACGCCATACCCGCCATAAACTGCCTGTCAAGCGTCAGCATCAATTGGTAAGTATCTTCCGGCTTACCATCTGCTATAGTGAACGATTGCTGTTCGTTATAAGCAAGTCGTTTCAGGTCGTTAGCTGTAAGTGCAATCGTAACCGGGCTGCCCATAGTACCCGATGTCGCTGTATATTCCTTCACCTGTCCCTTCGGCACACATAAGAAATCCATGTTATGTAATTGCATATCCGTTTTCGAAGTAGCAGGCAATTGTTGTAGGTCGCTCAACGAATTTATCTTACTCACATCTACCTTATGTTCCTTAAACAACCTTTGGTAAAATGGCGAATGGGTAGCGAGATAAGCCAATTGTTCTTTCAATGCAGTCAGCTGCCAGGCATCCTGTTCGGCTAATGGTTGATATGCTAATTGTGAGTTTGTATGCACCCAAGCTTGTTTTTGAATGGCCAAAATACAAAGGAATAGCGTTTATCAGGCTATATCTAAAACCTATTTTTCATTTTTGCCGGAGTTGTTATACCTTTGCACATGGCTGCAAAATCTAAGTTCTATGGCGAAGGCCTTACATTCGACGATGTACTGCTGATGCCCTCCTACTCCGAAGTATTGCCCAACGAGGTAAGCTTATCCACCCAATTAACTAAAGAAATACGCCTTAACATTCCTATGGTTTCCGCCGCAATGGATACCGTTACTGAAGCTCCTTTGGCTATTGCCCTTGCCCGCGAAGGGGGAATAGGCATACTGCATAAGAACATGAGCATCGAACGCCAGGCGGAACAGGTGCGCAAGGTAAAACGCAGTGAGAATGGCCTTATAGTTGATCCTGTAACGCTGCACCCAGAAGCTACAGTTGGCGACGCGATAAAGCTGATGCGCGAGAACCGTATAGGCGGCATACCCATAGTTGACAGGAACAACATATTGGTAGGCATCCTTACCAACCGCGATATGCGGTTTGAGAAGAACCACAAGAAGCTGGTGAAGGATGTAATGACCAAAGACAAACTGGTAACAGCCGCCCTGGGCACCAGCCTGCAAAAGGCAGAAGGTGTACTGGAGCAATACAAGATAGAGAAACTGCCTATAGTTGATAAGAAAGGCAAGCTAATGGGCCTGATAACCTTCCGCGATGTACAGAACCTGAAGAGCCACCCCAATGCAGGCAAGGATAGTTCGGGCCGCCTTTTAGTAGGTGCTGCTATCGGTATCACCAAAGATGTTATGGAACGCGCTGAAGCTTTAAGGGCTGCCGGTGTTGACGTTCTGGCATTAGATAGCTCACACGGCCACTCTAAAGGCGTACTCGATATGCTGAAGAAGGTGAAGGCCAACTTCAAGACCATACCTATTATAGCAGGCAACGTTGCCACAGCGGCAGGTGCGAAAGCACTGGCCGATGCAGGGGCCGATGCCGTGAAGGTAGGTGTTGGGCCAGGCTCTATCTGTACGACACGTATCGTGACCGGTGCAGGTGCTCCCCAACTTACAGCCGTTATGGAAGCAGCCAATGCATTGAAGCGCAGAGGCATCCCTGTTATTGCCGATGGCGGTATCCGCTATACAGGCGATATGGTGAAAGCCATCGCAGCAGGTGCATCGGCTATCATGGCAGGTTCCGTGTTTGCAGGTACTGAAGAAAGCCCAGGTGAAACCATCATCTTCGAAGGACGTAAGTTCAAATCATACCGTGGTATGGGTTCATTAGAAGCTATGCAGGAAGGTTCGAAAGACCGTTACTTCCAGGATGGTGAAGCTGACTCTAAGAAGCTGGTACCGGAAGGCATTGTAGGCCGTGTACCTTATAAGGGCATGGTTAGCGAGATCGTTCAACAGTTTGTTGGTGGCTTGCGCGCCGGTATGGGACTTTGCGGCACTAAAGATATCAAGGCTTTGCAGGATGATGCTCAGTTTGTCCGCATCACTTCGGCAAGTATGGCGGAAAGCCATCCGCACAATATCGTCATCACTAAAGAGGCACCTAATTACAGCAGGTAAAAAGAACTTCTATATCTTTACAGGCGACGGACTTGATTATCCGCCGCTTTTTCTTTTATTTGTTTTTTTATAAATTCTATGCACTTTATATTAGCTTTTCTAATCCTGGCACCTTTTGTCATCGTTGGAATACTTTACGTTCTTAGTTTATCAAAAATATTGTCTCGCATCTCTCCAGAAAATCGCTCACTTAATCCCGGATTAGTTTGGTTGCTGTTTATCCCTTTTTTTAATTTTATCTGGCACTTCGTATTAGTATTTAGCATTACCCGATCGGTTGAAAAAGAATTTGTAAAAGCAAACATTAGAACAGATGTGAATAGCGCTAAAGTTGTGGGAATTATTGCATCTATTGCTTGGCCATTACCATTAATAATAAATACCTTTTTCGACAGAGCATTAAGTTTGTTAGTTTTATTGACAATGCTATTGGCCATTATAGAAATTATTTTTTTTATTATTTTCTGGGTGAAAATTGCCTCATTTAACACTATACTCAAAACATATAAAACTATTAACGTCATTGGAACAAATTAGTATCTAATAATCCAGCTTGCCAAACTTTCCTGCTTTATAATCCTGCAACGCCTGTTCTACTTCTTCAGCAGTATTCATTACAAAGTTGTCTTTAGCAGCTACAGGTTCATCAATAGGCTCTGCGGATAAGAAAAGCACTTGCGCGGTCTCCGTTGCTTTAATTGATACCTCATCACCCTCTTTAGCAAATACTATCAGATGATGTTCCTGTATCTCATTCTCAGTATTAACCAATACAGATCCGTGAACTACATATAACAATGTCCACCAACCGGGTTGCGCAGTAAAGTTTACTTCTTCTCCGGCGGTTATTTCACCCACTATCATTGTAATAGGCGTCATGGTTTGCATAGGGCCTGTTGCACCGTCATAGGTACCGCTTGCCAAACGCATGTTTACATTGGGCTGTTTGAGTACTTGTGGCAACTCTTCCCTATTTGCCGATTGGTAAATAGGATCATCCCATTTATTAGCCTTCGGTACGTTTATCCATAGTTGTATGAATTCCTGCGTACCGCCTGTCTTTAAGATATTATCAGTTGGGCCTTCGCTATGTAGTAAGCCCTTACCTGCAAACATCCATTGCACACCACCGGCGCCTATGGTTTCATCGTGACCTGCATTGTCTTTATGATAGCCCTCACCTTGCAACATAAAAGTAACAGGCGCAAAGCCCCTGTGCGGATGTGGATGGATACGGCCTTTTGAACCTGGCTCAATAACCTGGGGCAGCTTGTGGTGCAGGACTATAAACGGATTGGCGAACCGGAAATCTTTATGAGGTAAAGGCTGTAACACTGTTTCTTCTTCAGTTATATATTTCTCGCGGCCTAGTAGTATATGTTCAATAGATTTTTGCATGGGTGTTGGTTTGATATATTAAAGTTAAAGGCTGCAAGTATTAGTTGCAGCCTTTATGTTATGATAAGTGTCCGAATTTACCTGATTGAAATTCTTCGAAAGCAGTGTACAGCTCTTGTTGTGTGTTCATTACGAACGGACCGTATTGTGCTATTGGCTCATCTATCGGATCGCCGCTTAATACCAGCAATACCGCACCTTCCGATGTTTTGATGTGCACATCCTCACCCTCATTGTTTTTGAATAATACAAAGCTGTGTGTCGGTGCATTCTCACCATTTATTTCAGCACTACCTTCTATAACCAGTATAGCGGCATTCTGCGTAGCTGATAATGTAAAATCAACCTCTCCGCCCTTGTTCAATTTTATATCGAACATATTTACCGGGGTAAATGTAGTTGCCGGGCCATTCGAACCATTGAAAGAACCTGCTATCACGTTGACAATACCTGCATCATTTGGCAATTCAACCTTACCCATTTTATCAGCAGTTATTTCCTGGTATTTAGGCGCTGTCAATTTATCTTTTGCGGGCAGATTCACCCAAAGCTGTACCATTTCAAACTCACCACCTTTTTTAGAGAATTCAGTTTCGTGATATTCTTTATGCAGTATACCAGCACCGGCGGTCATCCATTGTACATCGCCAGGTTTTATAACACCTGCATTGCCTGCGCTATCGTTATGCGCCACACTGCCTTTATATGCTATGGTCACCGTTTCGAAACCTTTATGCGGATGAACATCTACACCACGTGGTTTATCAGACGGGCCAAAATCGAATGCTGGACCGAAATCGAGCATCAGGAATGGGCTAATACGCCTTTGTGTAACACCACCGCCATTAGGGAAATAATTATACACCCTGAAGCCATCGCCCACCATGTTGAAGCGTGGGGGACGCGCGAATACTTTTTCTACTGACCTTTTCATAATATATGTCTCCTTGTTTTTTTATTGTTTATTCTGCTGCGTGAAAGCCCATGAAGGCATCGTCTCTTACAGCATAATTGTTACTTACTCTTTTGTTGTGCTCTGCTATCTTAGCTTCTACCGTTTCAACTAAGTATGGTATTGCTTCATCCGATAGCTCTACAACTTCCACATTCGCAAATTGCGCTTTCAAAATGCCATTCAGCTTTGGGAAGTTACCTGCCAAAACTATGATATCGATGTTGGCACCATACAGTTTTTCAATAGCGCATTCTTCGTTTTTTACAATAGCACTGTTCCATTCGGTTACGCTTTGAAGCTGACTTTGAAACATGCCGGTGTTGTATTCATCTTCACTAACTACCAGCAACTCTAACTGACTCATTTTTGTTCCTTTCTTTTATTATACAAATTTACTATCATCTGCCGGGCGTATACAATAACATAGATTAAGTGTTATGCTTAACCTAGATTAAGTCTCTGATCATTTGCATTAAACAATTTCATCTTCGTTGTTCAATTTTGTTGAAAAACAAGAAAAAATAAAAAATTTCTTGTGCGACAGTTTCGGGCTGAATGCCCGACAGACATGTATTTTAACAGCAAATGTCGCAAGTCGCAATTTTCCATTTGTAGCGAAATTGAACAACACAGATAAATATTTTAACTGCGTCTTATTGCTCTATGCGAACAGTCAGACTACAGCAAATATACAACTTTAAATTGTAATAAATTATTGACGGGCAGGCATCTTAGAGTTGAGCATCTTGCTCAGAAACTCAGGTGTAACGCCTATATAAGCAGCCACCTGCTTCTGCGGCAGTGTCTCGATAAGAGATGGGTAATATTTGCAGAAACCTTCGTAACGCTCGAGCGCTGAAAGGCTGAGATTGTCGATTAAACGGCGCTGATATGTAACCAGGGAATTCTCTGCCAGTATGCGGAAATACTTATTGAATTGCGGCAGTTGTTCGAAAAGCTTATCAATATTCTCATTCGATATCATGAGTATCTCCCCATCGAAAATAACATCAATATACAGGCTGGCGGTCTGCTGTGTGGAGATACTGTACATATCGGTTATCCACCAGCCGGGCGGCGCAAATTGCAGTATATGTTCAAAACCATTTTTATCGATAGAATAGCTGCGCAGGCAGCCATCAGTTACAAACATCAGGTATTTAGCCACTTCACCTTCCTGCAGCAGAAACTGTTTTTTACGCACCAACTTTTTTTGAAACAGTGATGTAAAAAATGCTTCCTCTTCCTCGGTAAGAGTAATGTGCTTACGTACGTTTTGCAGTAACAGATCGAACATAACTTAAAGATAAGTGATAAAACAATGATGCTCTATAGCTGCTTCACTTCGTTAGGCAATACGATGTATATTTTAGTATCGGCGTTCCTGCTCATCATATACAAGCCTGTAAGCACACCAAATGCAGGGAGTATTAACTGATTGCCATCCTGCAAATGGAAGCACGGCAGTTTGATAGATTGCTTACCCAAACCATAGAGCGCAATGCCGGGGTGTATATGGCCTGCCATATTCAGCTTGCCTTCGGGTATATGGGTGAGTGGCTTATGCGAGTAAATGAAATGATCATCTTCTATGTGTTTATCTACAACGTGTATTTTCAGGCCATCGAACAAACGGTAATCGATAATATCGTGATTGCCTTTTACCAGTGTAAATTCAATATCCTCGCAGCATTCAATCAGCGAGGCAAATACATGCCAATCGCTATTGTAACTACTATGAAATAGATCTCCTAAAAAGTAAACTTTTTGCGGGTGCATCTTTTCTATCAGATCTTTTAGCTTTTGATAATCGCCATCTTGTGAGGCCGCTGGAATGGATATACCATGCTTACGGAAATGACCTGCTTTACCGAGATGTACATCGGCAATAATGAGTAACTGTTCGTCGGGCTTGAAAATGGCCCTTTCGGGTAAAAGTATAAGTGTTTGTCCCTGGAATTCTATCTGCATCTACTTCTCCAACTGTTTGAGCAATTTCTGTATCCTGTCTTCCAGCTTCTCGTTGGTCAGTTTTTCTCTAAACCTTTCGGTAAGTATCGGGAAGCAGAAGGGGCTTAATTGTTGAAGGTAACGAATTATTACGTTTTGCTTTTGCATGCGATCGAGCGCATCATACATACGCGCCTGTTCCATTTGAAAAATATATACTTCGTCGAATGCCTGGCGCAGTAAAAGGTTATCTGCTTCGTGTTCGGCAAACACAGAGAAAAATAGAGAAGCGTTGGCTTGCGTATGCCTTGTCTTCACTTCTTTGCCGGGGTAACCTGTAAATACCAGCCCCGCAATACTGGCTATATCGCGAAACTTGCGTCGCGCCATTTCAGTGATATTGACGCTTTTCTGAATATCATCGGTCAGGTTGAGGTTATCGAGCAGATCGTTACCCAACGCTTCTTCAATAGGTATTTCCTGGTCGCTCAGTAGCTCAAAACCATAATCATTAAACGCCAGTGAAAAACTCATAGGTTTAATCTGTGCTATACGGTAGGCAAATAATGCAGACATGCCTTCATGCACATTACGTCCTTCAAATGGATAGATAAACACATGATAGCCCTCGCGCGTTTTTACTTTCTCTATCAGCAGCTCAGTTTTATGGGGCAGGTGCGAACGCTTCTGCTGTTCATCGAACAAGCGTTCCAGTTTTTCAAGCTCCACATCTTTAGGTCCTTTAGTATAATAGGTATCCAGCTTATCGCGAATGGTTTTGGTAAGCTGTGAGGATAAAGGCATACGCCCACCCTGCCAGGAAACAGAGTAGCCTTTCTTAGTGCTTTTACGAACCTGTACGGTCATCTCTTTCAAGCGGATGAACTCCACATTGCGGCCTGCAAAAGAGAACACATCGCCGGGGCGAAGACGCGATACAAAGCCTTCTTCTATCAAACCCAACCTGCCACCACCCAGGAACTTTACCTGCAGCATGCTATCGCTGACGATAACGCCAATGCTCAACCTGTGTTGCATGGCTATACGGCGGCTGGTTACTTTGTAAAGACCATTTTCGATGACCACTTTATGAAACTCATCGTAAGAGTCGAGCATTTTACCACCTTGTGTTATAAAGTGCAGGCACCATTCAAACTCCTCCCAGGTTACCGAAGCGTAGCAATGCGTTTGTTTGATCTCAGCATATACTTTTTCAGGATAAAAGCCTTCAGAGATGGCCAATGTGACGAGGAACTGCACCAATACATCGAAAGAGCGAATGTAAGGAATGCGTTGTTCAATTTCATTGTGTTTGATGGCGTGGCGAAGGGCACTACCCTCAATTATTTCTAATGAGTGTGTGGGCAGGAAATGTACCACACTCGTAGCACCTGGTTGGTGACCGCTACGGCCTGCACGCTGCATAAAACGCGCTACACCTTTGGGTGAACCTATTTGTATCACGGTATCTACCGGGCGAAAATCGACACCCAGATCAAGACTGCTGGTGCAGACAACTGCTTTTAAGGAACCATTGTGCAAAGCGTTTTCCACCCATTGCCGTATCTCTTCGCTTAGCGAGCCATGATGTAAAGCCATTTGCCCCGCAAGTGACGGATCCATCTCAAGAAGACGCTGGTACCATATCTCGCATTGCGAACGCGTATTGGTAAATATTAATGTAGAATTGCTATTGTGTATAACTGGCAATACTTTTTCGCCCAGCTTTATGCCTAAATGCCCCGCCCATGGATAGCGTTCTATTTCGTCGGGCAGAAAGGTTTTTATCTCTATCTTCTTTTCGATCTTAGAACGAATGAGTGTTTGCTTACCCGTGTAGCTACCCAATAGAATGTCTTTCGCTTCTTCAAGATTTCCTATTGTAGCGGAGATACCCCATATCTTCAGTTTAGGGTTGATCGCTTTCAATCGTGATAATGCGAGTTCTATCAGCACACCACGTTTATTACCTAAAAGCTCGTGCCACTCATCTACCACCACAAATTCCAGGTTCTTAAAGGTTTGCTCGTAGCCTTTTTGCGCCATTAAAAGATGTACGCTTTCAGGTGTAGTGATGAGGCCATTGGGCATTGATTTTTTTTGCGCAGTACGTTCTTTGGTAGAAGTATCGCCCGTACGCATACCGATGCTGTAGTCGAGTTTCATATCTTCACTTACACGCTGGGTAGCCATCAGTATTTCTTTCGATAACGCCCGGAGCGGTGTTATCCAAAGTGCATGTAAGCCTTTGGGTGGTTTCTTTTTGGCAACATAATTCTGCAGTATGCCAAACCATAGCGCATAGGTTTTGCCATAGCCGGTTGGTGCATTCAGCAAACCTGAATAGCCTTTGCCTATCGCATCCCAGCTTTTGCGCTGAAACTCGTGCGGTTGCCAGCCTTTCCTGCCGAACCATTCATCTGCTATATGTATATCCTGCTTCAACTATTGTACGTTCAGTAATTCTAAAAGATCCGTTTTCGTGTTTGCTTCTTTAGCTGATTTATCTTCGCGCCAGCGCAAAATACGTGGGAAGCGCAATGCCACACCCGATTTATGCCTGGGCGATGGATTGATGCCTTCAAAACCCAATTCAAAAACCAGTTGTGGCGTAACGCTGCGCACCGGACCAAATTTATCCAAAGTATTTCTTTTTATCCATGCATCTACACGCAGTAGTTCTTTATCTGTGAGTCCGGAGTAGGCTTTTGCGAATGGGACTAACTCCTCGCCATCCCAAACGGCAAAAGTGAAATCGGTGTAAAGGTTTGCACGACGACCATGACCACGTTGTGCGTATATCAGTACCCCATCTACAGAATAAGGATCTACTTTCCATTTCCACCATTCGCCCCGACGGCGGCCAGTTTTGTAGGTGCTTTCTTTCAGTTTAAGCATCAGACCTTCACAAGTATACTCTCTTGATTTTCCCCTTTCTTCTGCAGCTTGCTCCCAGCTTTCACATTCAACTATTGGTGACAGACGCAATACTTTACCTGCTTCATTTTGTCGGGCTTCATTTACCATTTCTTCCAGCAATGCCCTTCGTTGGTGTAAAGGCATCTCGCGCAAGTCTTCGCCTTTGTATTCTATCAGGTCGTAGCAAATTATGACCAAAGGTGCATCCTGCAAGGTTTTCTTAGTCACATTCTTGCGGCCAATACGTGTCTGCATAACGTGGAAAGGCAGAATATCATCGCCCTGCATGGGGAGTATCTCACCATCTATTACAGTACCGTTGGGTAGTATGCTTGCTAAGGGGTGGAATTCTACAAATTTTTCGGTCATCAGGTCTTCACCACGGCTCCATACAAATAGCTGCTGGTCGCGGACAATAATCTCGCCACGAATGCCGTCGTACTTTCGCTCTATCTGCCAGTCTTTTACATCACCCAGGTCTTCAGGGGCTACATCTAAAGCATAGGCGAGATAAAACGGGTATGGGCGTGATATATCATCTTTTGCATCTTCTACAGTTAGCAATTCGTTTAGTGATGTTGCTTGTGGATCCCATTTACCGATGATGCGGTGGGCTACAACATTTTCATCGAGCTTGTAATGTTTGGCCAGTGCTTTAATGACTATTTTTTCAGACACACCCATACGGAAGCTGCCTGTTATCAGTTTATTGAACACAAATAATTCAGCCCCTGCTAACTGCCGCCACATGCTGTCGATATATTCTTTGCGTACCTGTTCGTCTTTGCCATCGAGGTTGATCAATTCCTGCATTACTTCGTGCAGGCTATAATCTGTAGTCTCTTCTGTTTGTGGTAGTACGAGTGTAATGGTTTCTGCGAGATCACCCACTATATGGTAAGATTCTTCCAGCAGCCACTGGGGTAAGCCACTCATCGCTACGCTCCAGTCGCGCAATTCTCCTGAACGTACCGTACGTTTAGGCCGCTTGCCTGTAAGCAGTGCCACACACCAAACCATATCTGCTTCTTCGGCAATGGAAAAATATTGCACAATGGCATCTACTTTTTCATTGGTAGACGTGGTTTGGTCTATTTGTGTAAATAACTCACTGAATGCTTTCATTGGTATCTGTATTTTCAGTGGTTTCGTTTGCTTCGCCCAGTTCACCTTCTACTTGTTCGCCTACATATAATGTGTCTACTTCGGTAGCGTTCAAGCCGTAATTAGATTGCAGCCATTTTGCGTAGATGGATTTGTAACCGTGTGTTACGTACACATTCTCGGCACCTGTGCCACGGACTGCAGTATTTAATTGGTCCCAGTCGCAGTGGTCGGACATGATAAAACCGCGGTCGGCACCTTTACGTCGGCGTGCACCACGTAGCTGCATCCAGCCGCTGCAAATACCCAGGCTATATGGCTGCAATTTGCGTATCCATGGCGTGCCTGCTGCCGATGGCGGTGCTACTATCATAGCGCCTTTTATGTCTTTGATATTTATATTCGCATCGATGCGGCTATTCTTAGGCAGCGTACCAACGTTCTGCTCATAGAGTTTCGTGATATTATCTACCGCACCGTGCGTGTAAATGCCACCAATTGTTTCATCGAGCTTATTGATGACACGCTGCGCTTTACCTAATGCATAAGCGAGTATTACAGAGTTTTTTCCCTCTGCTGCATTTTGCCGCCACCAGTCATTAATGTCGTTATGTACTTCTTCGACAGAAGGAAAATTATATACCGGTAAACCAAATGTGCTTTCGGTAATAAAGTGATGGCATTTGATGAGTTCGAAAGGAGTGGAGATATGATCGTCCTGTAATTTATAGTCGCCACTCACTACCCATATCTCACCTTGATATTCTAATCTTATTTGTGCCGAACCCCAGATGTGGCCGGCGGGATGGAAACTTATCTTCACACCGTTCATGGTTATTTCCTCGCCGTACTTCACACCCTGTACAATTATATCCTGCCCCAAACGAAAGCGCAAAACAGGAATGGCGTCATTCACTGCCAGATAGCTACCCATACCCCAGCGGGCATGGTCGGAATGGGCATGGGTAATGAGTGCTTTCTCTACAGGTTTCCAGGGATCGATATATGCCCCTGCTTGTTTGCAAAAAATGCCCTTGTCATCAAAACTTAACAGATTACCCATTCATGAACTGTCATGAAAAAAGCATTCCACAAAAGCTATGCCCTTTCAAGGCGTTGGGTAATACGTATTAGCTTCGCTACCAGTTTTGCCAAGGCTTCTTCATTATCGGCATGGCCTAATTCAATAAAGGCTTTATTCAGCCCCTCGCGTTCATGACCGTGCAATTCCCCATCGAGTAACTGATGAATACCATTAGCAATATATGTACGCAATGTAGTAAGCTGATTTGCATAACCCGTTTCCCGAAGATCGACCCCATTGCGTATCATGTATAAGAGATAGTAATGCCGCCTATCGGCACCAACAACGGGGTTGGATTGCGATAAACAATATGCTCTCAGCATAAAGCGCTCATACAATTCACCGTTACTTATGGTAGTCCTATCCATTCCATATTTTAATAATTCCCTCCTGCATAGTGCTCAAACAGCATTGCCAACCTGCACAATACATATATAGAAATAACAACAATCATAATTTCCAGCCAATACCTCTTCTTACCAACCTTACCGTGTTCCTTCTTCATAGGCGAAAGTAATTTTCCGGTTATGCTAAGTGATTGCAAAAAGGGGAATTTAAAAGAGCGGATCGGGCAAAATGACAATTAGATTACAAATTCCCGATTCGTAAAATGCGTTTTACCGAATGTAGAAAACACTACCGGATTAGAATTTTACTTTTACATGACAGTTTGAGAAAAATCAGTCAAAAAACTAAAAAAGCATACAATGAATATTAAGGAGCAATATGAAACGATAAAAAGCGAAAATCCTAAACTACGCATCAGGGATATAGCCAGGAATATGCAAATTGGCGAGGGCCAACTTGTAGCATTGCGCATAGGCGATGGTGTAACACGACTGGAAGGTGATTTTAAAGAATTGCTGAAAGAAGTAAGCACTATGGGTAAAGTAATGGCACTAACGCGTAATGATGATGCTGTGCACGAACGTAAAGGCATTTATAACAATGTATCGTTTGAAGGCCCGGTAGGTTTGGTGGTCAACCCTGATATAGACCTGCGTTTATTTATGATGCATTGGGCATTCGGTTTTGCTGTTAGTGAAGGTGACCGTTACAGTTTACAGTTCTTTGATAAAAGCGGCGAAGCCGTACATAAAATATACCTGACCGAAGACAGCAATAAAGAAGCTTATGATGTACTAGTTGCTAAATACACTGCAGCTGAACAAACAAGCGATATGGCCACTTCAAATTATGAGGCTGCACCCGCAGAACTACCTGACAGCGATATTGACATTGCTGCTTTCCGGGAAGATTGGTTGAACATGCAGGATACGCACGAGTTTTATGGCCTGCTGCGTAAATATAAGCTAACACGTACGCAAGCTTTACGTTTAGCGCCAGAAGAACATGCTAAGCTGGTAGATAATAAAGCAGGCATCGATATGCTGCAAAAAGCATCGGAAAGGCAAGTGCCTATTATGGCTTTTGTTGCTAACCGTGGCTGCATACAAATACACACCGGTACCGTAACTAAACTAATGGAAACCGGCCCCTGGTTCAATGTACTGGATCCTGATTTCAACCTGCACCTGAGACAGGAAAAAGTTGCCCGTACTTATATGGTAAAAAAACCGAGTGCAGATGGCATGATAACGTCGCTTGAATTATTTGACGATAAAGGTGAAATGATCATACAATATTTCGGCAAACGCAAACCGGGTATTCCAGAGCTGGAAGAATGGAGAGCGATCATTGCCGATGTAACTGCATAATTCCTAAACACATTCATAAGAAAGGGAAGCTAATTGCTTCCCTTTTTCTTTTCATGGTTGTAAGTAAATATTATTCCAAAACAGTACAGTCGAAACCTTGCTCATTCATCAGCGACATGATCTTTGACGTATGAAAAATACCACCCTCAAAACGGAGTACCTTATCACAATCTTCCAGATCGAAATTGATGCGGCTGCCGGGAAAATAGCTTTTGAACAAAGCTATTAATTCAGCGGCATGCGACTGCTCCTGCACATTTGTTTTGAATACCTCTATCATGGCTTGCAGGCTTAAGTTGTTAAGCATTTTGCGCGCGGTATTTCAACTTTTTGTGGTGGTAAATGTAAGAGCCAAACAGGAATACATAAAACACAACAAAGAATACTATGCCCGATGCAGGATCGCCAACAGAAATGCTTGAATACATAGCGCCGGTAAGATCGAAGAAAAAACCTGCATACGCCCATTCTTTCAATCGGGGGAAGCCGGGTATGAGTATGGCTATAACGCCCAGTATCTTAGCAACACTCAGGAATACTTCTATATATGGTGGATAACCCAAATGGTCAACCATCATTTTCTTTGATTCTTCAGGTTGTGCTAACCCGCCAATAGCCGAGAACAGCATAAGGCCACAAATCAGGACCGTGAATACCCAATAGATGATGTTTATCTTTTTCATAACAAGTGTATTGATTTTATGTTTTAGACGTATTTATTGTTGCGGAAGCGCATAGCTAATCATCCAGTTTACATCGAACTTATCTTTCAGCATACCGAAGTAATGGCCCCAGAAAGAGTTAACCAAGGGCATGGTTACCTGGCCGCCTGCAGAAAGGCCGCTGAATATCTTATCGGCTTCTTCTTTACTATCTACACTTACAGATATAGAGAATTTTCCAAGCTTACCCGGTGTACGCATAGATGCCGGTTCATCGCTACCCATAAGTACGGTATTGCCAATAGGCAGCGACACGTGCATAATTTCTTCGGGAGCGTCTTCTGCGGGATTAGGCACATCGCCGGGAATATCTTTGTTGCGCATGATCATTGAAAACTCGCCACCAAAAACTGATTTATAGAAATCGAATGCCTGTTGACAGTTGCCTTCAAAAAATAAATAAGGACTAAGCGTTGCCATGTTTTGTTTTATTTAAATGGTTAAGATTATAATACAAATGTAGATTGCGTATTTACAATACCGGGGGTGTAAAAACGTCATAGTAAGGGGCAGAATACGACAATATAAAAGCTTGTAACTTTACAGCCGCTATAAATACACTGTTATGTACCTAAAAGACAAAAACATACATACCACCAATTATCAAAACACCTTTATAGAGATTGCAGAAGATTGCCCTACGAAGCTGGCAGAAGTACCACCACAAAAAGGAGATAAAAAAACAGTTGCGAATTATCATTTTGATATGATAGCACATCACCCGTACAAATACACATCGGACGATGTGATTTTTGAGACATACGCACAGAAGAATGAAATAAATAAAGCCGACAGGAAAGCAGAACGCGAAACATTCTTTTCGAAAGGGCAGGCTTGTATGCGGGCCTCACCACTTACCAAACGCTATGGTTGGGGCGTGCATGCTGATGAACAAGGTAAGATAGCCTTGTATGGTGTTGACTCTCCTGAATACAAAAAAATGATAAAGGATAAAAACCTGCAGCATGTAAAAGCAATGCGTGCAAAAAGAGCTTAGCCTCCTGAATAACCGCCTATTATTGGCAGCACCTCGCCTGTTATGTAGCTGGAGCAGTGTGGCGAAGCCAGGAAAACATAGGCCGGCGCTATCTCTTCAGGTTGTGCGGGGCGTTTCATTGGTGTATCGGAGCCAAACTTTTCAATGTCTTCTATCCCCTTATCTGCGGGGTTGAGAGGAGTCCATACAGGGCCTGGTGCTACAGCATTCACCCTGATACCTTTGGGAATGAGATGTGTACCCAGTGAACGTGTAAATGTATGTATAGCGCCCTTGGTCAGCGAATAGTCGAGCAGATCCTTATTACCCATTAAACCTGTTACCGAACCTGAATTGACGATTGCACTGCCGGGTTTCATGTACGGTACCGCTGCCTGTGCCATGTGGAAATAACCGTAGAGATTTGTTTTCAGTGTGGTATCAAAATGTTCCTCAGTCAGGTCTTCGAAATTAGACACGTGCAACTGAAAGGCTGCGTTGTTTACTAATACATCCAGCTTACCCAATTCCTCCACGGTTTGCTTCACAGCATCGAAACAAAACTGCCGGTTCGTTACATCGCCCGGTATGGTGATACACTTACGTCCTTCAGCCTCTACCATTTGTTTTGTGGCAACAGCATCTTCGTGTTCGTTAAGGTAAACAATAGCTACATCTGCACCTTCCCGCGCAAACAATATCGCAACAGAACGACCGATACCGGAATCGCCACCTGTTATTATTGCTACTTTATCTTTCAGTTTATCTGAACCTTTATAGTATGGCGCATCGCACATTGGCTCGAAATTCAGATCAGCTTCTTTCCCCGGCTTTTTAAGGTGCTGTTTAGAAATAGGTGATTCAGGATACTTCCGTGCTCCTGCCTGCATGGCCTTTTCCGGTTCTACTTTAGGGTTTTCTTTATCGGCCTTAGCAATTTGCTTTTGTATCTTTTTATGCTTTTTTGCTGTTTGCTCTGCTTCTGCTTTATATTTTGCTTTCATAGCCCGTGTTTAATAATGCTTACCAAAAACTTCTTGCCAGTATCTTAAACCAAAACAAAATCCCCGTTTATACCGGGGATTTCATTGCTTTTATATGGATGTAGGAATAGTTAGCCTTTGTTAGTCGTGGTTGGTATTATGGCGCAAGTTGACGCCGTAGGTATAATTAGTAGATAGAATAATGTCGTTACAATCGAAATGTTTTACTACGCCTGTTTGGTTATTAGCAACAACCCAGCAGGTATTCTGGTGCATTCCATAGTCAATTATCATTATTGCCTGCCCCGTGCCTAATGGTGTTTCCACCATAATTGTAGGATTTAGTTGAAGTATCATAGTCCAGATAGTTATGCCCGTCTGCTTAAATATTCTGCCCTGGCCGTTTCTACATCAACACCGGGGTTTACAAATATGGTTGCCTTTAATGATGGAATATATACGGGAACTTTGTTGCTGGTATCAACCTCTTTGCTACTTAGTATTTTTCTTGCCCGTTCTTTCTGTTTTTGAAATTGATTGTATTTATAGGCCACACTTACCGATACAGACTTATTCATATATATTTATTTTCACAACCTGCACTATTGCAGGGCTATACAGCAGGTTTTAAAAGTCGTGCCGCAGTGGTGTAACCGATCAAACCCCACCACCGGTTGAAAAGAATGGTTATTATTCTCACCGAAACATGCAATGTATTTACCCAATGTGTACAATTCCCCGTAGAAATTGAAATAAGCTGGTATAAAAAAAAGACGCTGTTAGCGTCTTTAAAATCAGGGCAAGCAGATATCTGCAATTTAAACAGCCAGTACTCCTGTTAAGAATGTATGTAACTCTTCTTTGGTTTGTTTTGTTTTAAACATAATGTTCTCGAACATTTCTTCGTTCTTGCCAGTATGTAGGGTAACATCGCCATTAGTGAGCATTGGGTAGGCGCGCTTCAAGTGGCCTTTCATCTTATTCCAATTTTTTAAAATATTCTCGTCCATAGCAGGATTGTTTAGAGAGCATGAAACTATACGGGTGTAATGTAACCTTTAAAAACGGGTAATGGTGTTAAGCCGCTATTGGCATGTGTTTATCAGTATCTGCAAAAGCCTATACATGAAGCAAGCATTTCTTATACTATCATTTACAGCATTCAGCATATATGCACCTGCCCAAATACAGAAAAAAGGTGCAATGCAGGTACAAACCGAAGCACCCGCTAAAGCAGAAGTTGCTACTCCTGACCTACCCGACCCGATAAAAGACGTTATTACCACCAAATACAATGAATGGAAGCTAATGGCTGCGTATGTGTACAATGCCGCACCAGAATATTATGAGCTGCAACTGAAAAAGGGCGAAGAAAATATTGTTGTGAAAATAGATGCAAAAGGGAATGAGTTGTAAAGCAACTATTATGGATTCAGCAGTTTTTCAAAACAAACACTAGTAGTTACATTTTTGTACTGCCCATAATTGGGTATAATTTGATAACCACATTTTTTGTACAAGGCTATTGCCGCTGTTAATTGTTCACTGGTTTCTAATACCGTTTTGCTGTAGTTCAATTCCTTTGCCCATTTTTCCAGTTCGTACAAAACACCCGCTGCTATACCCCTTCCCCTCATCTCTTCTGGAACAAACATTCTTTTTACTTCCAGTGCATCCTTTTCATACTCCTTCATTGCACCACAGCCAACGGGCAAATCATCTTCATAAGCTACTACTACATGGTCTATTTGATCTATCTTATTGTACTGCGCGAAAAAATCATTTTGGCTGCCGTTTATTATTGCCAAATGAACATCTAAGTCTCTTACCAGTTTTTGGAAATCGGGGTCAGCAGAAGTGACCCTGGTGCAGATTATCATGTTTTTTACTTTTTTATTCCAGCCTTGCTTGCGAGCTTTTCCTTTTCTTCATCCATATAAGCAACCACTTTCGGCATGAGCATATATTGATTGGTATACAACCGGCGGTTATCATGATATTCGCGCACAAGTGGTACAAGGCCGGTTAAATAAACCCATTTATCTTCTTCAACTTGTTGTTTATACTGTTGGTTAGCTGCTTCCTCCCCGTATATCAATCCAGTGAGTACAATTTCATTAGCGCGGGTCAGGTGTTCATATAGGCAACTCTTCCAATTCCCATAACCTTGTTCCTGCTGTTCCTTTAATATCGGCATTAGCAGTAATGAATCACGTTCAAGCTGATCATAAAAACTGTCCACGAGCGGGTTGCAGAATGAATGACAAAATTCATGAATAACAAGCTCTTTAAAAAGTGCATCTTCATCGAATATTGGAAATGTGCCGCTATTATAATTTGACCCAGTAACAGCATATAGTATATTGCCATTCTTAGTAGTTATCATTGGGCCAAACCCTGCATCCATTTGCAAAGGCGATAAAACTATATTATATCCTGCATTACTTGCTCCGAAATGCGCTTCCATTACACCTATATAATCGTGCAATTCAACCTGTCTTGCTATAGGTAGGGATATACTATCGTAGTAAGGCTTATGCGCCACAAAAAAACTATGAAAATCTGACGTAACGTAGAAATCTTTTAACAGTTGTACAAAAGTCTCAAGTGTGTCTTTATATGCTGAGTATTTTAATTCTTTTTGATCTTGCTCTGTAAACATTCCTACTTGCTGAAATGTTGGCAATTGATAATGCCCTATTAACAGCAGTGGCTGATACCCATAAAAGCGAGGTGAAATAGTTTGATAATATGCTACAGCTTTATGCTTTTTATATTTATCAAATGCTGTAAGTACCTCTTTTTTATACGTTAGGTCGGCCTTGGTAAGCCATTCATAACCCGATAATAATTGTACTGTAGTTAGTAATTCTACTCTTTCATCTACACCCACATTCACTCGGCTTTGCTGTGCGTTAACTACAACAGAAAGCATGGTAAAGAATAATATACAGGTAAGATTTCTCATAGTTTTCCATTTAAAATGGATTCAGATACGCAAAGATACTTTTATATAAGTTTTAAACATGTATAATAACAGCTGTTTATAAGGCCGTTCTATTACGTTAGATCTCTACAAAACATCTGCTGATCCTATAGCTGAAGATAGTTTCTATCTTTACTGTAATACCCCTGAAATGAGTTGAAATGCCAAACAATAAGCAGATTCAAAAATAAAAGCCACTTATATAAAGCAGCTTTTGTTCTATGGAGGCCCGCCAAGAATCGAACTTAGTTTGTTCGAGCGCTCTGGATGCGGTTTTTAGTCTTTTGAAACCGGTGCGCCACGATTGACGC
>CAMLFX010000037.1 GCA_946479435.1 uncultured Sphingobacteriales bacterium
GGAGAAGGAGAAGAAGAAGTAGAACTAGAAGAAAAAGAAGTAATAAGAAAAAAAGCGCAGCAATATTTTAAAGACCCGATAGTAAACGTGAAGTACACCAACTTTACAGTTATGGTATTGGGCGAAGTGAATAAACCCGGCGCTGTGAATGTGACTAACGAAAAAATAAGCGTGGTTGATGCTATAGGTATGGCATCGGACATGACGATATATGGCCAGCGTGAAAACGTATTGCTGGTGCGGGAAGAAAATGGTAAGAATGTATATGTACGTTTCGATCTTAACTCAAGCAAAACATTCGAGTCGCCCTATTTTTACCTGAGAAGTGGCGATATTGTATACGTAGAGCCTAACAATATAAAGAAGAAGGGAGCTACTTTGGATACATCGAAAGAGCGTTATATTGGCTATACTGTCAGCGCCCTGTCTTTGTTGCTTACCATTTACGCATTATTCCGCATAAAATAACCAATGGCAAAAGAGCTGCAACCGATATTCTCCGATAATAGCAACCGAAAGAAGGGAGACCCTCTTTCGCTGGAGAAGCTGCGCGCCAAAGCCATCGGCTACCTGCCTATGTTCGTGGTATTTCTATTGTTGTCTTTAGCAATAGGCATCGTTTACTTATACACTACTACACCTGTGTACGAAGTGACTGCCAAGCTGGTAGTAAACGAGGATAATAAAGATGGCATGACACAGGGACAGATATTCCAGGACCTGGGCGTGCAAACGGGCAAAAGCAAAGTAGATAATGAAATAGAGATATTTAAAAGTAAGTACCTTATGAAAAAGGTGGTTAACGACCTCTTATTAAATATAAGGTATTACCGCCCGGGCAAACTGAAAACAACTGAGCTGTATTATAATGATTGTCCTTTTCGCATAGTGCCTCTGTACGATAACGCCGGTATAACAGAAGCGGCCGGCTATACCTGTACGGTAAGTGGCAATAATTTCACCATAGCCGATGCGCAACAACATACGTGGCAGGCAAAAAGCGGCGACACGCTATCGCTGCCAACAGGTAAAGTTTTATTGTTAACCAATGTTACAGATAAGCCTGCTGCTAACAATCAGCAACTTTCCTTTGCTATTAACAGAGTAGATAAAACTGCCAAGAAGTTTTTGAAAGCACTATCGGTAGCCAGGCTCAATAAGCAAGTAAGCATACTGGAGCTTTCGATAAACGATGTATCTGCCAAAAGAGGGGAGGATATCATAAATAAACTGATACAAGTATATACCGATGCGTTTATTGACAATAAAAACCGCACGGCAGATGGTACGATAGCATTTATTGACGACAGGCTCAAAATAGTAACAATTGAATTATCGGATATAGAAACAACAATAGAAGGATTTAAGAAAAGCAATTCACTGACGGATATTGAAGCGCAATCGAAATATTTATTAGAGAACAGCGCCGATGCATCGAAGGAATTGACTCAGCAGGAAGTACAGATAAGCATTATAGAGTCAGTTGAAAATTCTTTGAATAACGCGAGTAGCAAAGTAGTGCCTTCAGTGTTTTTTATGCAAGACCCCGCATTGGTAGCACTGATAACAAGCTATAACCAACTTGTGGCTGAAAGGGAGCGCCTATTGCTGACCAATGTAGAAACAAGCCCCTATGTAAAAAACATAGATGAACAACTGAAGAATACCCGCAACACCATGAAGCAAAACCTGGCGTCTTTGAAGAAAAGCATGCAGGTAAGCCTCAATGAACTATACCGGCAACGCGGGCTTTATGCCAGCCAGATAAAAGAAGTGCCCGCAAAAGAAAAAGAATTCTTAGAATATTCGCGCCAGCAAAATATAAAGCAGGAGCTATACCTTTTCTTACTAAAAAAACGGGAAGAAACGGCCATTAATAAATCGGCAACCGGCAGCAATACACGTATTATAGATCCTGCTGAAAGAGAAGACAGGCCCGTAGCGCCGAATAAGCTGGCTATTATAATGAGTGCCATAGCTATTGGCCTGATAATACCGGGTACAAGAGTGCTGGTGAAAGAGCTGTTCAATGTGAAAATATCGGGTAAAGATGAGTTAGCTAATCTAACATCGATGGCGGTGATAGGCGAAATAGGTCATAATAATAAGCAGGAAACAATAGTAGTGACCAAAGGCAACCGCAGCAAACTGGCTGAACAATTCAGGGCCTTGCGTACCAATCTTCAGTTTTTACTAAGCGGCGAAAATGAGAAGACCATACTCATCACATCCAGCATGGGTGGCGAGGGCAAATCATTTATCTCTGTTAACATTGCATCAACTTTAGCACTTCAGGGTAAAAAAGTAGTATTGCTGGAATTAGATTTGCGCAAGCCAAAAATTTCAGAGGGTTTGCAAATAAACCAGAGCATCGGATTTTCAAGTTATGCCATTGGTAAGGCTACGCTAGATGATGTGATCCTGAAATCAGGCATACACGAAAATTTTTATGTTGTGCCATGTGGTGCATTACCCCCCAACCCGGCTGAACTGCTTACTGCCCCGCAGGTAACAAAAATGTTTGAAGCTTTGCAAGATCATTTCGATTATATAATAATAGATACTGCACCTGTAGGTCTGGTAACCGATGCGCAGCTATTGGCAAGTTATGCAGATGTTACACTATATGTGGCCAGGCAGGCCTATACTTATAAAGAGCAAATAGAAGCTGCTGACGAACTGCATATTCAGAATAAAATGCCACGTATGAATGTTGTGCTGAACGATGTAAGATCGGGCGGTGGTGTTTATGGCTATGGTGCATACGGTAATGGATATTATGAGGAAGAGCATAGCTGGGCAGGCCAGCTGAAAAACAAGTTTCGTAATTCATTCAATAAAAAATCTTAAAAAACTTACCTTAAATAAATGGAAAATCAACAGCACCGTATTGCAGTAATTGGTTTAGGCTATGTGGGCCTTCCGCTTGCAGTAGAATTTGGTAAAAAATTCCCTGTAATAGGTTTCGATATAAATGCGAAAAGGATACAGGAATTGCAGGCAGGCAACGACTTTACGCTTGAAGTAGATTCACCCGCACTGAAAGAAGTAATATGTGAAACCGTGCCTGCTGGTAAAGGGCTGCACTGTACCAATGTACTGGAGAGCATTGCTGACTGCAATATTTATATAGTAACGGTGCCCACACCTGTAGATAAATACAACAGGCCCGATCTTACTCCGCTATACAAATCGAGCGAGACGGTTGGTAAGGTTTTGAAAAAAGGCGATATAGTTATTTATGAATCGACGGTGTACCCTGGTGTAACTGAAGACGAGTGTGTGCCTGTATTGGAAAAAGTGTCGGGTTTGAAATTCAATGTTGATTTCTTCTGTGGTTATTCACCGGAGCGTATCAACCCGGGTGATAAACAACATACAGTTACCAAGATCAAGAAAGTAACCTCAGGCTCCAACGACGAGATAGCTGAAGTAGTTGATAGCCTGTACCGCAGTATAATAGTTGCCGGTACACACAAAGCATCAAGCATAAAAGTTGCTGAAGCTGCAAAGGTTATTGAAAATGCACAGCGTGATATCAACATCGCATTCGTGAATGAACTGGCTAAGATATTCAACCGTATGGGTATCGATACGCATGATGTATTAGCAGCATCATCAACTAAATGGAATTTTCTGCCTTTCAAACCCGGTTTGGTGGGTGGGCACTGTATAGGTGTTGATCCGTATTACCTGGCGCAAAAAGCACAGGAAGTAGGTTACCATCCTGAGATCATCCTTGCAGGCCGCAGGTTGAATGACAGCATGGGTAGCTACATAGCTAACGAAGTAGTAAAGGCAATGATAAAGCGCGATAAACCTGTGAAGAATGCAAACGTTCTTTTACTGGGTATCACGTTTAAAGAGAATTGCCCTGACGTGCGTAATACACGTGTGGTAGATATCATCAACGAACTGAAATCGTACGAGATGAACCTTACCATACATGATCCCTGGGCTAGTGAAGCTGAAGTGAAACATGAGTATGGTATAGATACTACGAAAGAAATGCCAACTGAAAAATTTGATGCAGTAGTACTGGCTGTGGCACATAATGAATTTGTAGATAAAGACTGGAACAGCAGTTTGAAAGAAGGCGGTATTATATACGATGTGAAAGGTTGCCTTGATAAAACAAAAGTTCACGGCCGTTTATAAGCTATAAATGAATTTTTTCGCACACCCCACCGCAATAATAGGTGATAACATAAGCATTGGGAATAATGTCAGAATATGGCATTATTCCCATGTCATGTCAGGCTGTGTCATTGGCGATGATTGCAATATTGGACAGAACGTATTTATTGCATCGGGCGTAGTATTGGGTAAGAATGTTAAGGTGCAAAACAATGTATCCATCTATGCAGGTGTTACCTGCGATGATGATGTGTTTCTTGGCCCGTCGTGCGTGTTTACCAATGTTATAAACCCCCGTAGTGCAGTGAACAGGCGTGGGCAGTACATGAAGACATATATAGGTAAGGGCGCTACTATAGGTGCCAATGCTACTATAGTTTGTGGTAATGATATTGGTGCGTATGCTTTTATTGGCGCGGGCGCGGTAGTAACAAAGGCGGTACCTGCTTATGCTTTATTTGTAGGCAACCCCGCCAAACAAACCGGCTGGATGAGTGAATACGGCCATAAACTCAAGTTTGATAGTAGCAACGAGGCTGTTTGTGAAGAAAGCAACGAACGGTATAAGATAGATAACGGTGCAGTTAGCAAAATGACCTACCACTAAGTGAATATGCCATCCCCGGCATATTGATATGAGTATAGCCAAAAAAGCAAGTAAGGGTTTTATCAGTTTATTCTACAGGAACATGCTGGAGAAGAGTGTGGGTATGCTTGCTATGATAGTACTGGCACGCAAACTTACTCCTTACGATTTTGGTTTGGTGAGTATAACAGATGTGTTGCTATCGCTCATTGCGATATTCGGTACAACGGGACTTACAGAATTTTTAGTTGCGTATCGTAAAGACGATACGGAAGAAATATTTAAGGCAGCATTCTGGTTTAACATAGTTATTACGCTGGCTATTATTGCTGCGTTTTTGATAGCAGTACCATTTTGGAGTGAGTTTCAGAAAGACCCACGTATTCTCAGGATATGCGGGTTTTCGTTAGCTATTTTCTTTTTCTCGCAAATGCAGGGAATACCCAAAACATGGCTGAATAGAAATTTGCAGTTTGATGTACAGGTAAAAATACAAGCACCATTTATACTGTTAGTAGCAGCAGGTAAAGTAGCAGCAGCCCTATACGGACTAGGCGTGTATAGTTTGCTGATACCAACCATTATCATTCAACCCATACAGACCATACTGTTGTATCGTGCAGCAAAAATGCCTGTAGGGTTTAAGCTGTATACTAACAGGTGGAAGGAGATATATCATTTCACCAAACACCTGATAGGTGCAGGCATATTATCGCGCATTGCTGAGCAAGGCGATAAAATAATATTGAGCAAAGTATTTGGACTAGCAACTTTAGGCATCTATAATATTGCTATGCAGCTTGCTGATTTGATTACCTCGCAAATAGTAATGGTATCGAATAATATACTGGCGTCGGTTTTACCTAAATATGTAAACGATAAAGAACGTTTCTATACACACTATTCTAATTTCCTCAAACTGTTTTCGTTTGTATTGTTCCCTGTTTTTGGTTTGTTGTTTGTAGCCGCAAAGCCGCTTATCATTTTTGTATATGGCCCGCAGTGGATAGATGCGGTATTGCCTATGCAAGTATTGCTGCTGTATGCGGTCTATCGTTCCGTTACCAGCTCTTATGGTAGCGTAATGAACGCTTTCCACCTGAATAAAGAAAGCTTTAAGGTTATACTTATTTATACGCCATTCCATTTACTGGCGTCTTATACGGGTTCGCATTTTGGTATAGTAGGTCTGGCGGCAGGTGTGGTAATTGTAAAATCAATTTTTGTAAATATCAATATCGCGCAAATGATGCGTGCTATGGAAAAGCCATTCATGCAATGGTATAAAAACCTTGCACCGTATTTCATTACTACTATTGTTATAGCAGGCGGATTGTTTTTAGTGATACATAACACGCATGCATACATTTATACAGCACCAATAGTTGCCATTGCTGCAACGGCTACAACAATTGCAGTTTCGTATTATATAGCAATGAGTATTTTCTTCCAGGAAGAATTGAGAAATTTATCCGCATTTATTGGTGCACTATATCCACGTTCACAATCAGTATTTAATTTCCTGTTCAGGATATGAGTAAGAAAAAGATTGCCCTTATTGGCAATGTAAATAATAACCTGTTTGCGCTCATGAGGCACTTGCGCGACCTTGGTTATGATGCGCATTTATTTCACAGGCCTGAGAACGATCACTTTCAACCCAAAGCAGATACTTATTCGCTCGATATACTGGAATACTGCCATGCTGTAACCTGGCTGAATAAAGGTTTTCATTGGGTAGATAGAGAAGAGGTGAAACGACAGCTTACAGGTTTTGATTTTTACATTGGCCAAAGTGATGAAGCAGCGGTTGCATTTAAGTGCGGGTTTATATTGGATGTGTATTATCCATACGGATCGGATGTTTATAAATATGCACAACTCCCCACTGAATACACTTTCTTAAACAGGGTATCCGCTTTGCTAAGAAGAAACAGGTGGACATTATTAAAGCAAATGCAGGAAGGTACTGTTGCAAAATATTTGAAAGGCGCGATAGTTAACTCAAAATATATTTTAGAAGAAAGCAGGAGTGGGGGCTATAACGAGAAGATGCAGGCACTGCCTTATAAAGGCAGATATCAAAATGTAGCATTGCCCTTTATTTACTACAAAGAATATGAGCAGGTAATGAATGAGGGCAATGCTGATGTGCATTGGCGAAAAGAAATAGATGAGCTAAGGAGGCAAAATGATTTCCTTTTGTTGTACCACGGCAGGCAGGAATGGAAGACAGTTCACAACGCTTTCACAGGGAAAAATACCCACCACATAATTATTGGTTTTGCTAACTACATCAAAAGGCATCCTACTGCTAAAGCAAAGCTATGCATGCTTGAATATGGCACGGATACTATTTACTCAAAGCAATTGATAAAAGAATTGGGTATTGAGGCGCATGTACAATGGTTCCCTAAAATGTATCGTAAGGATATAATGTACCTGATACATAATATGGATGTATGTAGTGGCGAATTCAAATTGGGCGATCTTGTATTTGGTACAATAGTAGAAGCTATGCAAATGAAGAAGCCTGTTATACATAATAGGGCAACCGAATTGTTTACTAAGAAATATTCAGACCTATACCCAATGCTACAGGCTGTTGAACCCGAAGAGATAGAAACGGCTATAGAATATGCGGTAAACAATCCTGGAATAATTAAAGAGATGGGTGTGCAGGCTAATGCTTGGATCAAACAATATCTGGTACAAGAGCCTTTGCAGCATTTGGTAAATATTATTGAAGAGAAGAATTGAGTAAAGATTGACTAAGAAAATCAGGATATTATTTACCATTCCAAATTTCATTACCGCAGGTAGCGGGCGTGAAATGTTCAATATCATTGAAGGGCTTGACAAGAATATTTTTGAACCCATGATAGCTGTGCAACAAGCAGGTGGTAAGTTGTATGATGAAATAATAGCTAAAGGCTATACTATAGTTGAACATAAGTTTATTGAAGAAAGTCAAAACGGTTTAGCTAATAAACTAAGAGCAGCGGGTAAGAACAGCCACTTCTTTAAGCAATACAATATTGATATCTGGCAATCATTTCATTGGTCGTCCGACTTTACAGAAGCACTAACAGCCAGATGGTGCGGCGCAAAATATGTGTATGTAAAAAAGAGCATGAACTGGAACAGGAAAGCCTGGAAGGTGAAAAGCTTTTTGGCTGCCGCTATTATTGCACGCAATACAACGCTTGCAAATAATAATTTTAATCATTGGCTATATAAACGCAAGACTCATTTTATAACCGCGGGTGTTGATATAGATCATTTTTCTCCGGATAATAATAATGATGATTTGCATGCGAGCCTAAAGATTGATCTGCAAGCCTCAATAATAGCCTGTATAGCGCAGTTGATACCAATTAAAGATCAGCTTACATTAATTAAAGCAGTAGCTAGGGTACCTGATGTATATCTTTTGCTTGTGGGTGCTACCAGGGATAAAGCGTATTTGGATAAAGTGAATGCACTGGTAAAGGAATTGGATATTGCTAATAAGGTAAACCTGTATGGATATGCTAATGATACCGCCACGTTATTGAATGGTTGCGATATGTTTGTACTGCCTACCTCAAAAGACGGTGGGCATGAAGAAGGTTGCCCTGTATCTTTGCTGGAAGCTATGGCTTGTGGCCTTCCATGTATCGCAAGCAATGTTGCGGGCAGCAACGATTTGATTCAGCATGATGAAACAGGATTGCTATTTGAACCTGGTAATGAAAATGACCTTGCAGATAAGATTACATTATTACTGAAAGATAAAACCCTTGCGCAAAGGCTTGCCTCAGCCGCACGCGATAGAATACAGAAACTGCATAGATTGGAAATAGAAACAAATGCCTTTAGTAACGTATATAAAAAGCTCATGTTAAGATAGTGAGTGCTTTTTGCGATATATCAATAACCACGGGTACAAATAAATTACCGCTGATAAGAACAGGTAACAGGGAATGGATAAATGTTATTAGTAATGAGCAATTAAAATTAAATATTAGCAAACCTGAGGAGGAGCGCAATACATTTTACCAGCACTATACTCATGAGGGCAATACGCTTATTGTGATAGGCCAGTTTTATGAACCCGTAAATTTAAACCAGCTTCTGTTCGATTGCCTGGCGCATGTATATAAAGACGAGCACTTTAAGGATCCCGCAGGGCACTATATATTATTTGTACACGACCGTAAAAATAACATTCATGTCTTTACTAATCGTTTAGGTACCTACCACGCCTATTGGAAAAAAGAGGCTAATAATAATATGGTTGCAACCTCGTACATGAATCTTATAAACTGTACGAATAACAAATCGCTAGACTGGGAGGCTATTGCCGGATTTTTTGCAATGGGTTATTTCCCTGAAGATAAAACCTACCTGCAATGCATCAAGGTATTCGAACCGGCATCGTGTTATACATTTGATTATGACTTGAAGCTTCTACATCAAAAAAGGTACTGGCATTGGTCTTACCACCCATCTTCGTACACGCAAGGTGAGAACATACAGCGGGTTGATAAAGTCTTGAATCAATCATTATCTCATTCACTTAGAAATAGAAAAGTGGCCCTTCCTCTGTCCGGTGGCCTCGATTCCAGAACTTTAGCAGGTATAATTACCAGGCAAGAAAGTAAAACATATAGAAGCTTATGGGCTTATTCATACGGTTATAGCGGTAGCTCTATAGAAACACGTATTGCCGGCCAGGTGGCCAAAGCCAGGCAAATAGATTTCGACAGCTATGTAGTGCCGGCTTATTTGTTTGATAAAATGGATACGATAACTGAATCGATCGATCTATTTGCTTATGTGGATGGTGCAAGACAGGCAAGTATGCTTGAGGAACTAGACCGGCATGCAGATGTTGTAGTTGGCGGCCACTGGGGCGATGTTTGGTTTGACAATATTGCGGTCAATACAGAAATGGATATGACTGATTATTTCCACAAGAAAATACTGAAACGCGGTAGCAATTGGTTGCTGAATGAAATATGTGCACTGCACATACACGAGCCGCAAAAGAAAGTAGCGGCATATTTTAATGCTTACCTTGATCGGTATGAGCATATAAAAGATAAAGCCTACAAGCTAAAGGCATATAAAACCGATCAATGGTCGTTTCGCTGGGCGGCAGTTGGTGTACGTATGTACCAGGCTGCAGTAATGCCGGTTTTGCCGTTTTATGATAACCGTATTGTTGATGTATTTGCAACTATAAATAACGAGCAACTTATTGGCAGGAAATTACAGATAGAATTGCTGAAGAGAAACTACCCTGAACTAGCAGCCATAAAATGGCAAGACTACGAAAGCAATTTGTATCTATATAAATACCTCAATAACCGCAATCTTATCTATCGTGCATTTAAAAAAATTAAACGCATGCTGTCTAAGCAACCCGCCATTATTCGAAATTGGGAATTGTTTTATTTAAACCCTGAAGGTCGCAGGCAATTGCAGAGTATATTAATAGATGAGGGTGTACTGGATAATATAGTTGCCAAACAAAAGGTGCAAGCTTTGTTAAATGATTTTTATAAACATCCTACCGCTGCCAATGGTTATACTATTTCAATGCTCCACACATTTGCTCAATTCATGAAACGGTTGAATGGCTGATAAGTTGAAAATATTATCTGTAATGCACCATGTGCCATTACAATCAGGTTTCCTGGCTGAAAAGTTTGTCCGTTTAGGTGAATATGCAGATATGCATATGTTAGTTTGGGATACAAAAGCGCATGCAAGCGAATTTGAAAAACGGTATAAAATTTCTCAAAAAAAGGTACATACCGGTATATATAATAAAACAGGGGTAACCACTAGCATCTTATCACTCCTTTACCTGTTTATTTTCAATGCGCGCATCCGTACTTATATAGCCAAAGGTTCTCTTACCTATAACATAAAAAAGATACTGAAGTACCTGCCTGTTTTTTTTGTAAAACCTGATATTATACATTTTGAGTTTGGGACACTGGCAAAAGATATCATTATGCTAAAGCGACTGACAAATGCCAAAATGGTTGTTAGTTTTCGTGGTTATGATATGTACTATGTAGGGCTGGATGACAGAGACTATTATAAAGATGTATGGGGTTGTGCAGATGGCCTTCATTTTTTAGGAAATGATTTAAGACAATATGCAGCAAAAAGAGGCTATTCAGGGAATACTCTTGAAGCCATTATTCCTCCTGCTGTAGATGTAGATTTCTTTCAAAGCAATGAAGCGCCAATTGCAACTAACGAAATAAAAATAGTTAGTGTAGGAAGATTAACATGGCGAAAGGGGTATGACTATGCATTGCAGGCCATGAAGCTGCTAAAAGAGAGGAGGATTCCATTTCAGTATACAATTATTGGTCACGGTGAACATTTGCAGGCCATACAATTCATGATAGCAGAATTTGGTTTGGAAGAGCATGTACATTTAAAAGGTTCGTTGGATAAGGCACAGATAAAATCAGAATTGAATAAGTCGGACGTATTTCTTCAAGCATCTGTTTCCGAAGGTTTTTGTAATGCAGTGATAGAAGCACAAGCGATGGGACTGCCTGTTGTATGCACAGATGCAGGGGGATTGCCTGAAAATGTAGAGGAAAATATAACAGGCTTTATCGTTCCTAAATGGGATGCCAAGGCTATTGCAGATAAAATAGAATGGTGTCATCATAACAGAACTGCATTAACTGAAACAGGTAAGCATGGCGCAAAACGTGCTCATGAAAAATTCAATATTAAAGACCAGGTGAAATCATTCATTGATTTGTATAATAGCGTTCATGCATACTGATAACATAGCTATAGCGTCTTTCCCTTGTACTGAAACTAACCGGCAATATCATTTTTCTGAGCAATGGAGCTTATCCTGTGATGTGTCTGTATTTATACAGCAGTTGAAGCAAGTAGTAAATGATACTAAGTGCGACTGGTTGCTTGTATGGGATATGGCTAAGGAATTGCCATCATCTGAATTACTGAACAAGCTGATACAGGCCAAAGTAGATGTATGGCATACAGGAATAAAGATGGGTTTAGCAGGATTGCCCGATGTAATGAATTATGTTGACCCAACCTGGATGTATAATAAAGACGCCGGCGAAAACGTTGAACATTCATCTTTTCGGCTGAGTATAAAAGCATGTTTGATACGAGTGAATATACTTCGCGTGTTTATTCAGCATCTGGAAGTTTATTCATCGGTTGAAGCACTGGGGCTTGCATTAGGATATGCGATGTTCAAGTCGGGTTGCATTATGCGTTATCATCCACAACTTATAGGTGACATAAAACAACCTGTCATTCTTAACATCAAAGACGAGTGGATATTCGCTAGACAATTCTATGCTTCAAAATGGCATGTGTGGATATTGTTAAACAGACCGGGATTTGCCAGTAATTTAAATGCTTATCTCAGCACTTCAAATATTTCGTATAAAAAACTAAAGCCTTTTATACATCCCTCCGATACTTCAACAGCAGATACTTTTTATAAATCGGTTTCCGTATTAGCACCAACACTAAAGCGATATCCATACTTAATTAGTGAGTTAAAGCAACTGAGTGTACAAACAATACCCCCTCATGAAGTATTAATAACAGACCAGACGGATATTGAAGAGAGGCAAACTTTACCAATCGAAGATTACCCTAAACTCAATATTAAATACTATCCACAGCAAGAGAAAGGCCAATGCTTAGCATGGAATAAATTGCTTACTGAAGCTACTGGCGAATATGTACTATTCTTCGGCGATGATGCAGATCATATTACACCCGATTTTATTGAGAAGTTACTATATACAGCACAGCAGTTTAATGCAGATATGGTGGCGTCAAACGTAATAGAGATAGGTACAACCGAACAACCGGTAAATCCATACTATTATGTCTCAGATACCTTCCCTATTACGCTTATAAGAAAGAGTGTGCTAGATAATACAGGCTATATGGATATGTTCTTCAACAAAAATATCCGTGCCGATCAGGATCTTGCCATGCGCTGTCACTTACATGGTACGCTTATGATATTCAATCCAAGTGCAACCATACATCATCACCGTGCACCTGTTGGTGGTCTCCGGGCACATAAAGCAAGAGTGATTACGAATTTTATGTCGAAGAATTCCATTACAAAATTTGTAGTACCTACCTCATCGGAATTGTATCTGGTAATGAAATATTTCAATGCTAAACAGTTCAAAAGTTTTGTACGCATCAAATATTTCAACCAGCTAATGGTGAATGGAAATATACTCAGAAAACTGGCGAAGCTATTTGTCTTTGCTTTTAAATATTCTGTTATCAATAAACAATACCGTAAAAACCTGGAATCGGCTGAGCAAGCATTTACAGCATCAAAATCTGGTAATATGCAGTTGCATACTTATGAGGGTATTACAAGTAATTGATACTTTAAACATCGGTGGTGCTGAAAAAGTTTTAGTCACCATAAATAATTTGTTGGCACAAAAAGCCATTTATAGCGATGTATTGTTGTTAACAGGTAATGGGCCATTAACAAACGAGCTAATAGAAGGCACTAAAATTTTTTCGCTGCATAGGCGACAAAAATTTTCGTATAAAAAAATGTACGAGGCACATACTATATGTAAAGGTTATGATCTGATCCATGTACACATGCGGCACTGCTATGCATATATCAGGTTATTGCAGTTAATTTTTAAAGGCACGTATAAAGTTATCCTTCACGATCATTTTGGAGATATAGAAATAAATAAGGATGTACCTTTCTCGTTATCGGGTATCTTCAAACCAAAGTATTACATAGGTGTTAGCCCAACATTAGTACAATGGGCTAAACAATTTTTAAAGATTACTGATAAGAACTGCTTTCTGTTGATGAATACAGTTACCCCTTCAAAATCAAAAAAAGCGAATAAATCTAGACGCACCAATAAAATAATGTTGGTAAGCAATATAAGGCCAACAAAAAATATTGAGTTTGCTATTAAGTTAGTAGCAAGTGCAGGTTATAAACTTACTATTTACGGCAATCGCGAAAGTGAAGGCTATTTTCATGCTATTAAAGAACTGTGCGATGAGCATAGATTTTCTATACGGGAGGGAATAACTGACCTAGCTAACGAATACCCTAAATACGATATGGCCATACATTGCAGCAGATCAGAAACCGGGCCATTAGTTTTGCTGGAATATATGTCGCGTTCCATGCCGTTTCTTTCATATAACACCGGTGCAGTTGCTGATGCTATCGCCACACAGCTACCAATCTATTTTATTGATAATTTTCAAACCGGTGAGTGGCAGCGTAGCATACAGGCAATACTAGCTAAAGAAGAGCACGCTGAACTTGTTGATGCGTTCAATAAATTTTTCTCGCCTGAAAAGTATATAGATAATTGTCTGCACATTTACCAAAGCGTAAACTCTTAGTAGTTTCTGATACCGCTTTGTATAAGCGTGGCAATAGTGTATATGGTTTTGGCCCCGTTGTTCGCGAGTTGAAAGAATTGAGCATGCTGTTCGATGAAATTGTATGGCTAGGTTGTATTGAGCAAGAACAACTATATGCAGATACGCCGGTAGATGACCCCAAGATAAAATGCGTATTGATGCCGTCGGTAAGGAACAATCAATTCAATGCATTGCATGTGTTATTTGCCTATCCTATTTTCCTTATAAATATTTTCAGGTATCTAATCACCGCCACATACGTTCATACGCGCGGCCCATCGCATCCTGCCCTTATAAGTATCCTATATTCTTTCTTTGATAACAAAAGAATATACTGGCATAAATACGCAGGCGATTGGACAATAACTAATGCGCCATATACATATAAGTTACAACGGTCTTTATTGAAAAAGCTGCGTCGTAAGAATGTGCGTATTACAATAAATGGTAAGGAAAATAACAGGTCTGCAAATATTCTTGTATTCGAGAATCCGGCTATATATAAGCACGAATTAAATGGCAAAAAGTTCGAAAAAATTTTTCATGGCAAACTCAACATACTATTTGTAGGGAATCTTACGGAAGCGAAAGGCATATTAAAAATATTAGAAGCATTTGCAGTAAACAGCATTTCAGATCGTTTTGGAGAATTAATAATAGCTGGTGATGGTGAACTGATGCCGGTTGTGAAGGCAGCAGCCAATGCTTCTGACAGAATAAAAGTGCTTGGTTATCTAGATAGAAGTGTATTGCAGGAATACTATAAAAGTTGTCATCTTCTTCTATTGCCGAGCCGCAGTGAAGGTTTCCCAAAAGTGATAGCCGAGGCGGCGGCGCATGGTTGTATACCCATTGTGTCCGATATTTCAAACATATCTGTTTATGTTCATGACAATAGCAATGGTTTTTTAATGAGGGATACTTCGAGTGAGGGAATAGCAGCGATGCTCAATAATATTGCAGGTAGGGATGGAGAAACATTAAGTCAGATAAGTAACATCGCAATATCAATGGCGGGGCTGTTTACCTACGAACGATTTGCACAACGGATAAAGGAAGAAATATTTCCAATACAATAACATTGCAGAAAACGACAGAAGATATTAAACCCGCTACTGGTTTAACCCCCTTGCAGGTGGGCCTGGTTGTGTTAGCAGGTTTACTTCAATTTATACTGCCACATACACTCACAGCAATTTGGGTATTGGTTATTATACTCTCATTTACCGCACTTGTAAAAGACAGGCCTGAATGGATATGGTATTGTATAGCAGCATCGCCGGGCATAGAAGTATGGGCGCGTATGAGCCGGGCGCCATATATACCCGATGAAGTTGGCAAATACTTCCTGGCTTATGCTGTATTACTGCTATTCATTCATCATGTTTTCAGGCGGTCGGAGAAACCGGTGTACCATACAGGCCTCATTGTGTTTCTATTGTTAGTACCCAGTCTTATAGCCGGTATCGCAACCTTCGATGTACAGCAATGGGTATTTAATGTTTTAGGCCTGCTCGATTTATGCGCGCTACTTTTCCTTGCAGCACGCGAGCGTTGGCACATAGAACAATTTTGCCGTGTACTGCAAATGGCCTTATTGCCAATAGTGGCAATGGTTATATATATTACTATCAAGTCGCCCGGTATAGATGAGATGGAATTTGCATTGAAGTCTAATAGCGGTGCGGCAGGTGGTTTTGGAAGCAACCAGATCTCAACAATACTCGGTGTAGGTGTGGTACTAACTATGCTGTTACAATTGCTGCACCGTCCGTTATTCGCTATAAAATGGGCAAATTACTTATTACTGTTTTATTTGCTGTTTCGCGATTTGCTTACTTTTTCAAGAGGAGGGGTGCTGGTAGCAGTAATCAGTATTCTGGTAGCTTTATATCCATTCATATTTCAAAGCGTACGCTCGTTCATACGTTATTCAGCATTGTTCATATTTTTATTACTGGCCGGGTTTTTAGTGTTCACTAAGGTGAATGACCTGACCGATAATATGCTTTTATTAAGGTACGAGGGCGAAACGCAGGGTACCTTAAGTGGCTCGCGCGAAAAAACATGGGATACTTTCCTGTCGGGCAGGGGTACGATTGTATCATCGGACATTGATATTTTTCTAGATAATCCTATACTGGGTGCCGGCCCCGGGGGGGGCAGAAGGCTAAGGGAAAAGTATGGTTACGCTGCATACGCAGCTCATACAGAATTTTCAAGGCTGTTAAGCGAGCATGGCTTAGGTGGATTAATAATAATTTTTGTGCTTATTGCTTTCCCTTTTGTTTGGATACGAAAGCAAAAAATAACGGTTTGGAAAGGTGTGCTTTCTTCGCTGTTTGTTATGGCGGTACTTACTACTTTCCATGCGGCCATGCGTACCAATGTTATGCCGGTATTCTACGCATTGGCTGCAATACCTGTTCTCTATTACATAGAACGTGAAGAAGACAAGAATACTTTACCTGGGTAATCGTTTATCTCATAAAGGGTTTACCCCAACTGCTATCGAGCAACTGGGCCCATTACTGGAGCAGGAAGGTTATGAAATTACTTATGCCAGTAGCATGAGTAATAAAGTGTCACGCCTTGTAGATATAATTTCAGCCATTCTGAAAAACAGGAATAAGGTAGATGTTGTGCTGATCGACACTTACAGTACTGCTGCTTTTTACTTTGCCTCGGCAGCAGCACTTATTTGTAAAAAAATTGGCTTGCCGTATATACCTATTCTGCATGGTGGTAATTTACCTAACCGAATGGTTAATTCACAGCAGCTTTCTAAACAACTATTTGCAAATAGCTATACCAATGTGGCTGTTTCACCTTACCTGCAAAAGCAATTGCAACAACATGGGTATGCAGAAACGTTGATACCTAATAGCCTGCATTTGGCAGATTATCCTTTTTATGAAAGGATAAGCCCCAGGCCCAACTTACTATGGGTGCGGTCGTTTCATAAAATATATGATCCGCAGATGGCTTTACAGGTGTTAAATAAGATAGTAATAAAATATCCTGAGGCCAGGCTAACTATGGTTGGCCCCGATAAAGATGGCACGCTTCAAAAATGTAAAGACATGGCCCTGCAACTTGGCATATCACATAAAGTGAAATTCACAGGTATGCTTACTAAACAAGAGTGGGTAGGGCTTGCTGCCGGTCACGATATATTCATCAATACATCTACCGTAGATAATATGCCTTTCAGCATTATTGAAGCAATGGCAATGGGTATGATAATAATTAGTACTAATGTAGGCGGCATTCCTTACCTGGTCAATAATTCAAATGGCTATATGGTTGATAGCGGAGATATTGACGGAATGGTAAAATGTATTGGAAATATTTTGGAAAAGCATGATGATGTAATGCATAGTAAGCATGGACGTGCAACTGCTGAACAGTACGATTGGGATACAGTAAAAAAAAGCTGGGTTGACTTATTACATAAAATAAAGGATGAGCATGAAGCCTGATTGGTTTCAACATGTACTATCACTAAAAGGTTACCCTATTGCGCAGGCCAGGGCTGAACTAAAGAGAATACAATCTTTAGATGCAGGTACTTTTGCAGATTGGCAGATGGCGCAAGCCTGGTCTATTGCGAGGTATCATTACGAGTACAATCCATTCTATAAAAAGAAAGTAGGCAAGATATTTCCTGATAGGTGGGAGGATCTTCCGGTTATAACTAAGAAGGATCTGCAACAACCATTGGCAGGTATTATTACAAACAATACAAGACTTAGGGATTGTTATATAAGTAGTACCTCCGGCTCTTCCGGCACGCCATTTTACTTTGCAAAAGACAAGTATGCGCACGCCATCACCTGGGCGGTCATTGCCGATAGGTATAGTTGGTACAACCTGGATGGCACTGCATTGCAGGCAAGGTTTTATGGTATGCCTAAGGAAGCAATTGCACATGCCAAAGAGCAATTGAAAGATATATTGATGCACAGGAAACGTTTCAATGTATTTGATTTGAGCACGCAAGCACTACAGTGGTACGTACAGCGCTTTGCCCAAAATAGGTTTAGGTACATATACGGATATACCAATGCATTATTGCTTTTTGCAAGGCATCTGAATAGTATAGGCGTGCATCTGAAAGAAGTCTGCCCTTCACTTACACTATGTATTAGTACATCTGAAATAGCTACACCGGAAGATCACTTTCTTTTTCAAAAAGCCTTTGGTGTGCCGCATGTCCGGGAGTATGGAGTATCGGAAACGTGCCTTACAGGGTTTGATCATCCGTCAGGTAATTGGCTGCTTACCGAAGAAACATTATACAATGAAGTGGTAGATTTTAATAATGAAATAGTGCCGCCCGGAGTTACCGGATCTTTATTATCTACCGCTCTGTTTAATAAGACACTGCCAATGGTACGTTACCAGGTTGGCGATACTATTCAATTGCTGCCATCCACTCCCGGTAGTAAGTACAGAATTATAGAAAGCATGCAGGGCCGTACCAGCGATACGATAAAGTTGCCAAGCGGTAAGGTGGCCGCTGGCCTGACATTCTATTATATATCCCGAAGCCTTCTAGAAAAAACAGATTGCCTGAAAGAATTTGTTATCCGCCAAACGGCGCTTAACAGGTTTGTTTTCGATATTGTATCCGATAGGCCTTTGACAGAAGCAGAAACAAATGAGATAAAAAATAAAACTGCTTTGTATCTTGAGCCCGGGCTGGATGTAGTTATCAATCGCGTGTCACACATACAGCGCACCGCGGCCGGTAAGCTGAAAAACTTTTATTCGGAATTAGCAGAATTTGAAAAAGATAGTAATACTAACACAATATTTCCCTCCTGAAACGGGTGCGCCGCAATCAAGATTATATGAAACGGCACTTGGGTTGAAAGCAAGGGGTTGGGATGTGAGTATTATCGCTGCTATGCCCAACTACCCCACTGGCAGGGTAAGCGATGAATACAGGGGCAAATTTTCGGTAAATGAATTTATAGATGGGATGCATATTTACCGTTATGCGCTGTATGCTTCCAATTCTAAAAATCGGCTGCCGCGTATAGCAAGCATGCTTTCTTTCAGCTTTTCTTCATTAGCGGCGCTCGCAAAATTACGCCGCTTCCGTCCTGATTATATTCTTACAGAATCACCACCGCTTACATTAGGCCTTACAGGTATTTTCCTTGCGCGCATGTGTGGCGCTAAGCACATACTCAACGTATCAGATCTTTGGCCATTATCGGCGTATAAATTAGGGGCAGTTTCGCATGGCTTTTTATACAAGCAGTTAAAAAATATAGAACTGTTTCTTTACAGGAAGTCATTTGCCTGCACTGGTCAATCGCAGCAAATAATAGATCATGTAAAAAAGAATGGCGCCAGGCGTACACACCTTTTTCGCAATGGCGTAGATACACGAAGGTTCAAAAAAACAAATGAGGTAAAACCCGGCAACGGTGAAATAAAAATTGTGTACACCGGTCTTTTAGGTGTTGCACAAGGTGTATTGGATATTTGCAGGAATATTAACTTCAAAGAACTGGGCGTTAGCTTTCATATCTATGGCGACGGGGCTGAAAAAAACGACATCGTTAATTATTTGAAGGCCAACCCCGATAAAAATATTTACTATCATAATGCCGTGCATCGCGATGAGATACCCAAGGTGCTTGCCCAATACGATGCTATGCTGGTACCTTTAGTAAAACCTATATATGGTGCTATCCCATCAAAAATGTACGAGGCTATGGCAGCTGGCTTGCCGGTATTGTTTGCAGGTGGCGGTGAGGGTGCTCAGTTGATAAATAAGCTAAATGTTGGCTGGACCTGCAAACCCGCTAATTATAAGCAGATGGAAGAAAAAATAAAGCAACTGTCCCTGCTCAATAAAGCTGAACTGGCTGCCATTAAGCATAATTGCCTGCATGCAGCGCAAAATATCTTCGATAGAGATATACAAATAGAAGGCCTGCATAGTTTTCTAACAGGTATTAATCAATAATTGTCCCCTCCTTTTCTGCCATTTCAGGCACTTTTCCCGCTTCCTTTTTAAGTACTGGTTTTTAAAGAACTGTTTATTTATCTTAGCTGTCATTAGTTTATAAAGGGCGACTACCGAGATGATTGAAATAAACCCACGAGCGGTTGATTTGAAAATTGATTTTTCACCTCCGTATATTGATGAGGATGTTATAGCTGAAGTGACCGATGCACTGCGTTCGGGCTGGATAACAACAGGCCCTAAGGTGAAAGAGCTGGAAGCTTTATGCGAACAGATTATAGGTACAGAAAGAGCTGTATGTGTCAACTCATGGACATCAGGCGCTATACTTACCTTAAAATGGTTAGGTATCAGGCCAGGCGATGAAGTAATAATACCGGCTTACACCTATGCCGCAACAGCGCTGGCCGTATTAAATGCCGGCGCAACGCCTGTGATGGTGGATGTATTGTCGGATTTCTCTATCGACCCCGAAAAGATCAGGGAAGCAATTACCGGTAAAACAAAAGCAGTCATCACTGTAGATTTTGCTGGTTGGCCCTGCGATTACGATCGCATAGCCGAGGTACTGCAAACCAGCGATGTGAAAGATAAATTTACAGCTGCTAATGATGTGCAGGCGGGTTTTGGCAGGCCTGTGCTGATATCTGATGCTGCCCACGCACTTGGGGCGCAGTATAAAGGGAAAGCGGCTGCGCTGGCAGCTGATATTACCATCTTTTCGCTGCATGCAGTAAAAAATATTACTACTGCCGAAGGCGGCGTTATATGCCTGCACTTGCCAAAGCCATTCGATAATGTGGCCATACACAAATGGATGAAGTTAAATTCGCTGAACGGGCAAACAAAAGATGCATATACCAAATTGCAGAAAAACTCGTGGAGGTACGATATCGTGGAGCAAGGGCTGAAAATAAATATGCCCGATGTTTGTGCGGCTATCGGACTGGCACAATTGCGCAAGTACGACGATAAACTGCTGCCAGCCAGGAGGAGTGCTTACAATAAATATAAAGAGCTATTAGCCGATAAACAATGGGCAATTTTACCGCTTACAGAAGATGAAAAACGGGTATCGTCATACCACCTGTTCCCACTACGGATAGTTAACATAAATGAACTGCAGCGCGACGCCATCATACTAAAATTAAGCGAAGCAGGTGTAGCCAGCAATGTGCATTTTGTACCATTGCCAATGATGACCCTTTTTAAAGAAATGGGTTATAAAATGGAAGATTATCCTGTTTCGTATACAAATTATGTGCATGAAATCTCGTTGCCGGTATATCCCCAGCTTACCGATGAAGAATGCATATACGTGATACAGGAACTTGAAAAAGCTTATAAGGCAGTTATATAATGCTCAGGTTTTTAGATTGGATCCTTTCCCTGCTGCTACTTGTTGTATGTACACCTGTTTTCCTGTTGCTGGCTTTATGGATAAAGATCGATTCGCGCGGGGCTGTCATATACCGGCAAAAACGAGTGGGCAGGTATGGAAAGGAATTTTCGATGTTTAAGTTTCGTACCATGTACCAGGGCAACGATAAATTGCTGCTCACATTGGGCGATGATGATAGACGTATTACCCCAGTGGGTTATTATCTGAGAAAATTTAAGCTGGATGAATTACCGCAACTGGTAAATGTTTTTTTGGGTGAAATGAGCATTGTTGGCCCCAGGCCTGAAGTAAAAAAATATGTAGATCTATATACCGACGAACAGAAGACTATACTGAATGTTCGACCCGGCATTACCGATTATGCTTCTATTGCTTATGCCAATGAAAACGAATTGCTGGCGCGGCACCCTAACCCCGAGCAGTATTACATTGATAAGATAATGCCGGAGAAAATAAAGCTGAACAGGGTATTCATCGATCAGCCATCTATAGGTAACTATTTCAAGATCATTCTGCTTACCGCAAAAAAGGTTACAGGCAAAAAAAACAGCGCTTAATGCGCTGTTTCGGTTTACATATCTTTTAGTTTGTCCAGTTGTATCGATTCGTACAAAGCATTGGTACTTACAAATTCCGGTACCAGGTCTTTCATCAGCCCCACGGTTTCCAGCATATAGTGCTGTTTAGCGCTGGCTATCAGCCTGTCTATTTTAGCACATACATATTCAAAATTGTATTCCTGCACTTTTGCTATCAGTATCTTGTCGTGGTAAGTAGGCATCACGTTCTCAGAATCATTCAGCAATTCTTCATATAGTTTTTCACCCGGCCTTAAACCTGAGAAAACTATTTTGATATCTACATCGGGTTCCTTACCTGCAAGCTTAATTATCTTCCTTGCCAGATCTACTATTTTCACCGGCTTACCCATATCAAACACAAATATTTCATTGCCCTGGCCCATTACACCTGCCTCAATTACAAGCTGGCAGGCTTCAGGTATGGTCATAAAATACCGGGTTATTTCAGGATGGGTAACAGTTATTGGCCCACCTGCTTTCAGTTGTTGCTTAAATCTTGGTATTACCGATCCGTTCGATCCCAGCACATTACCAAAACGCGTGGTTACAAATTTGGTTTGCGGCATATTATCGCCTTCCATGCCGCTGCTCAGGTGCCTGTAATAGCTTTGTGTAAATATCTCTGCTATACGCTTTGAAGCACCCATGATATTGGTAGGGTTCACTGCCTTATCGGTCGATACCATTACAAACTTTTCTACACCATTTGCTACGGCAAGTTCGGCCAGTATCCGCGTACCCAGCACGTTGTTCAACACCGCCAGCGATGGGTTGTCTTCCATCAGCGGCACATGCTTATAAGCTGCTGCATGGAACACTACATCTGGGTTATATATCTCAAACAGGTGTTCCATCCGCACCTTATCGGTTATATTACCTATGTATGCTTTAATATTTACTTTCTTGGTGTTCTCTTTTATCTCCAGGTACAGTTCGTGCATAGGCGTTTCTGCCTGGTCGCACAGTATAATTATAGAAGGGCGGTAGTTACACAGTTGGCGCACAAGCTCGCTGCCTATAGAGCCGGCAGCCCCTGTTACCAGTATTTTCTTTCCTCTCAGTTCAAAGTGTATCTTTTCATTATCCAGCTTTATCACTTCTCTTTCCAGCAGGTCCTCGATATTGATATCTTTCAGTTGCTCACTGTTCAGTTTACCATTCAGCCATTGCGTAACCGGTGGCACTTGCTGCACTTTTATATTAAATTTCAGGCAGGTATCAACCAGGTAGTTCAGTTTTTCTTTCGAAATATTGCGGTTGGCTATTATCAGCAGGTTTACACCATCTTCTTTCAATTTGGCAAAACTACTTTCTTCAATATCGTATATAGGCAGGCCCTCTATAAGTTTGCCGCTTCTGCTTAGTATTTCATCAACAAAGGCTACTACCTGCAGGCCACTGTTCTGAAATTCGTTAATTACTTTTTTGGTTTGCAGGCCGTCCTGTTTGGCATCATATACCGCTGCCCTGTTTACCACCGCTGCGAAACCGGTTTTAGCGGTTTGGTGCGTTTGATAATATTTGAAGAAATACCTTACCAGGAAGCGGTAAGTTATTAACGAGAAGTTGGAAACGAAAAAGTTAATGCAAATAATAGAGGCAGGGAACAGCAATACACCTTCAATAGAATAGTTAACTATGAAATTGATAGAAAGATAAAATACTGCGGCTGTAGAGTTAACAACCAGCAGCCGGAACATATCTTCGATATTGGTATATCTTATAATCCCAGCATAACTTTTAAGAAGATAAAACAAAACGGCATTGATAAGTAATGCAGTAGGTAATATTATTGACAAAGGATAAGAAGCGATCTCACCCAACTGAAAGTTAAAACGGAATAAAAAAGAAAAGAATAGAGAAACAAGTATGCAAGACAAGTCGAGCACAAAGATCAACCAACGAGGGAGTATTCTTATTTTATATTGCATCTTTTTCTAATTTTCTGCTGATAGCAACATTAATGAATGAACTAAATTTTCTCCCCAACAAACCCGCCAGTTTTAGCAATGCAAAAGTAATATAAAACATTAACTTTTAAGATTATTTAATTATAAATCTGTAAGGATAACCAGCAGTATAAAAAATTGTACCCTGTACTATTATATTTTAATTAATTTGAAAGCCAGTAGAAGGTGATACACATGGATCTAGTAGATTTTTCAACTTTAGAAAGCGTTTCGGGCGGCGATAAAAAGTACTTTGGTGATGTAATTGATATCTTTATCGATACCACTACTAAAGCTGTGGAAAAACTTAAGGCATTGTCCAAAACAGATGACGATCATTTGGAAATCAGTGCCATAGCGCATTCCATAAAATCAGGTGTAGGTATTGTGAAAATAAAAGGGATGCTGGAGGAACTGATACAGGTGGAAAAACTAGCTAAAGACAGGGGGAATATGGATGCCGTGCGCATACATTTGCAAAAAGCGGCTATACTGTACGAAAGATCGTTACCCGTACTCTTAAAAGAAAAGAACAACAAAGCAGCAAGCGAATAATTTTTTCCTTAGCTTTGTTATACGTGTTCCTCAGGTAATATTTGTCCAAAATCTTCCACGGATAATACTTGCCACTCCTTCAATTTCAACACGTTATATTGATTTTTTAACGACTTTATTTTAATATTTTGGAATATAATACCGTACGCAGTAAACTGCTGATGCCTGAATATGGGCGTAATGTGCAGAGAATGGTTGAGTATTTGCTCACCATTGAAGATCCTGTCAAAAGACTGAAAAATGCTGAGGCAGTGATAGAATTGATGGGCACACTCAACCCCCATCTTAAAACAATAGAAGATTATAAGCACAAGCTTTGGGATCATTTGTACCAAATGACCGACTTTAAGCTGGAGGTAAATAGTCCTTATCCGGCCCCTACTCCCGAGCAACTTTATAAAAAGCCTGAGCGCCTGCCTTATCCTAAAAATGCCATCAACCACAGGCACATGGGGCGCAATCTGGAATCACTGCTGAAAAAAGCAATGGCAGAAACCGACCCTGAGAAAAAGCAAGGCTTTACGCAGGCCATAGGTTACTATATGAAGCTGGCATATACCAACTGGCATAAAGAACCTGTGCACGATGACATGATAAAGAACGAACTTGCTGTATTGACCAACGGCGAATTGCAGTACGAGACCGGCGGCTATAAAGTTCATTTCGATACCAGGAGCAATTTCAAACAGCGCAACAATAATAATAACAACCGCAACTTTAAAGGTGGTGGCGGAGGTAACAACCGCAACTTTAATAATGGTGGCCGCGATAGGGATCGTGGTGATTTTGGCGGTGGTAGCGGTAATAATTACAACAAGAACCGTAAATTCAAAAACAACAAAAACAAATAACCTGACGGTATGGGCACTTTCGAAATAAGAGGGGGTCGTCGCATTGAAGGGGTTATACATGCCCAGGGGGCAAAGAATGAAGCATTGCAGGTTTTGTGCGCGGCCTTACTTACAGATGAGCAGGTAACATTTAAGAACGTACCGGATATACTGGATGTTAATACACTGATAGAACTGCTGGCCGATATGGGTGTCAAAGCCCATAATCCATCAGCTAACACATGGGTATTACAGGCTGATAACATCAACCCCGATTATTTTATCGATAAAGATTTCAAAAAGAAATCGGGTAAGCTGAGAGGTGCTGTTATGCTGGCAGGGCCAATGTTGGCGAGGTTCCGCAGGGCGCATATACCACAACCCGGTGGCGATAAAATTGGTCGCCGCAGGCTCGATACCCACATACGTGGTTTTGAAAGGCTGGGTGTGTCATTCGTTTACGATAGCGATGAAAACCTTTTTACGCTCGATGGTAAAAACCTCCGCGGCGCACATATACTGCTTGAGGAGCCTTCTGTAACCGGTACTGCCAATATAGTAATGGCAGCGGTACTGGCGCCCGGCACTACTACAATATACAATGCAGCCTGCGAACCCTATGTGCAGCAACTTTGCCGCATGCTCAACAGCATGGGCGCGCATATAAGTGGTATAGGCTCTAACATGATAGTGATAGAAGGTGTGGAGCAACTTCATGGGTGTACACATACCTTACTGGCCGATATGATAGAGGTAGGCTCTTTTATTGGCTTAGCTGCAATGACGCAGGGCGCGCTCATAATAAAAAATGCCGGGGTGCAGCACTTGGGTATTATCCCTCACACTTTTCAGCGTATGGGTGTTAACCTCACCATTGAAGGTGATGATATACATGTACCCGCGCAGGAAAGCTACCAGGTGCAAAAATTTATCGATGGTTCTATACTTACGGTGTACGATCACCCATGGCCCGGCTTTACGCCCGATCTGCTAAGTATCATCCTGGTGATGGCTACACAAGCAAATGGCACCGTGCTGATACATCAGAAGATGTTCGAAAGCCGCTTGTTCTTTGTAGATAAACTGATAGAAATGGGGGCGCAAATTGTTTTGTGCGATCCGCACCGTGCCGTGGTAATAGGCCTCAACCGCCAGCAACCTTTGCGCGGCATCCGCATGGTGTCGCCCGATATACGTGCAGGTGTGGCGCTGCTGATGGCAGCACTTTCCGCCCAAGGGAAAAGTATTATTGAAAACATAGACCAGATAGACCGGGGCTACGAGCGTATAGATGAACGACTCAATGCTTTGGGAGCAGATATAAAACGAATAGCATAAATAAGAAAGGAGGCGATCGCCTCCTTTCTTATTTCCATTTCTTCATCACTACTATTGCGTTGTGCCCGCCAAAGCCAAAAGTGTTGCTCATGGCATAGTTCACTTCTTTGTGCAGGGCTTTGTTGACTACTACTTCAATACCTTCCGGTATCTCATCGCTTAGTTCTTCAATATTTATAGTAGGGGGTATGATATCTTCCTGTATTGCTTTGATGGTTGCTATCGCTTCAATAGCGCCTGCTGCACCCAGCAAGTGCCCGGTCATCGATTTGGTTGCACTAACCGTTAGTATTTTATCAGTACCCGCACGCAGCGATGATAATGCCATTATCTCACTATGGTCGCCCACAGGGGTTGACGTAGCATGTGCATTTATGTAGTCAATATCTTCAACGGTAATACCAGCCTCTTCCATAGCCAGTTTCATAGCACGGTAAGCGCCTTCACCTTCGGGGTGCGATGCTGATATGTGATAGGCATCGCCCGTCATACCGCCGCCCACTATTTCGGCGAGTATGGTTGCGCCACGTTTCACTGCGTGCTCGTAGCTTTCCAGTATCAATGCGCCCGCGCCTTCACCCATTACAAAACCATCCCTGTGTTTATCAAATGGCCGCGATGCTTTTTCGGGGTCATCATTACGGTGCGATAATGCTTTCATAGAGCCAAAACCACCCATCGATGATTGCGTAATGGCTGCTTCCGAACCGCCGGTCACTATCACATCGGCCTTGCCCCATTTTATATAGTTGAACGCATCGATAATAGCACTGTTAGCTGCTGCACAGGCAGTAGCCGTTATATAGTTCACGCCTTTAAAACCGTACTTTATAGATATAAGCCCCGACATGATATTGATGAGCATCTTCGGGATCAGGTATGGGTTGAACCGTGGCGTACCATCACCTGCTGCATATTCCAAAAGCTGGTCTTCCAGCGTAGTAGTGCCGC
>CAMLFX010000038.1 GCA_946479435.1 uncultured Sphingobacteriales bacterium
AATTATTCTCCGTTGTAACTGTGTCCCATCCATATAGCGCCACCAATGCTATCGCGGCTGGCGCCTGTGGCTTGGCTAAGCGTGTTGGTTTCTTCTCTCCATCTTAGTGCACCAATCAAGGCCATTACCAATGCCTCTTTGAAATTGGCAACCTGCTCGTAAGGCACTACAACATTTACATTAAGTGGGGTCAGCCTTTCACGCAGTTGTTCGGCAAGAAAATTATTAAGAGAGCCGCCACCGGTTGCTAAAAGGCTGGCGGTTTCTTTACCATGCGGGTATTTTTTTATGGCTTCAGCAATTTGTGTTACTATCATTTCAACCGTGGTACGTAGCAGGTCGTTAGTAGCTTCTTGAGAATCGATAAGCGGTGCTGATAATTTCATGCAGTATTCGTTGCTCAAGGATTTTGATCCGCCCAGCTTATAATACTCTTCTGCATTTAATGCTTTTAGTATATCGGGTAATATTTTACCTGTCATGGCAATTTCACCTTCATAGTCAAACTCTTTTCCTTCTCTTCTTGCCAGTGCATTCATAGGTTGGTTGGCAGGGCAAATATCGAAGGCTATAAATTTACTGCCATCTTTTACGGTCATGTTTGCTATGCCACCGATATTCAACCAATAGTCGAAACTGCCGAACAATAGTTTATCTCCAATGGGTACAATAGGTGCACCTTGTCCCCCAAGGGCTATATCCATATTGCGCAGGTCGCTGATAACAGGTAGCCCTGTTAATGCTGCAATACTCGCGCCGTCGCCTATTTGTTTGGTGGTTTGGCTGGCAGGATCGTGAAAGACAGTATGCCCGTGCGATGCAATAAAATGCACTTTATGGTGCAGGCTGTATTTATCAATAAAATGATTGATCTGCTCGCCCAGGTAGCGGCCATAAGCAGTATCGAGTTTTAAAAAATCGACTAGCGGCGCATTAGGGGCATTGCGGAGCGCTTCTGCCATTTCCTTTTTGTATGGTGTACATTCACATTCTACTATATCGAATTTCCATTGTCCGCGTGTTTCTTCAAGCGTTGTGAAAACTATATCCAATCCATCGAGCGAGCTACCCGACATTAAGCCTATTACATTGTAAACCATGCGTAAAAATAATTAAATGGTAGCTGTTTTATTGCGAAATTTGGCGGTAAGCGTATTATGATATGTATAGAATGCCTGAGTTCACAGAGCAAGACCATGCCAAAGTGTTGCATTTTATGAAGGAGCATCCTTTCGTGACATTGATTGGAAATGAAGAAGGCCGTAGTGTAGCTACCCAAGTACCGGTGTTATTAGAAGAGCGCAATGATAAATTGTACTTAAGGGCGCATATCATGCGGCAAACAGACCACTGCAAAGCATTTGAAAACAACAATGACGTGCTTGTGTTATTTACGGGCCCTCATTGCTATGTAAGTAGCAGCTGGTATAAGGAACGTAATATAGGCTCTACCTGGAACTATATGACCGTGCATGTGCGTGGTATTTTACACTTTACAGATACTGCCACAACTGTGCAATTACTTACAGACCTTACCGATAAATATGAAGCCAGGCAAGAGCATAAAGAATTGGTAGCGGATATGCCTGCTGAGTATGTAAATGCAATGGTAAAAGCTATTGCCGGTTTTGAAATAGAAGTAAAGGAAATATACCCCATATTCAAACTAAGCCAAAACCGTAGCGATGAAAGCTATAAAAGCATAGTGACAAAGCTGGAAGCTGAGAACGATACAGATGCAGAAACGATTGCGGGGGAAATGATCAGCCGTAGGCCAGCTTTGTTCGATCTTTAAGGTTATAAGCGCAATTATTTCTACATAAAAGCAAATAGCCCACGCTTTATAGCGGGGCTATTTAAAGTTACTTTGAAATATATCTTGTTCTATACAGAACCGCGCCTGATGAAGCCAAGCAACAGTGAAATGATTGCAATAACAAGTAAAACGTGTATGATGCTGCCTGCATGCCATACAAATGCGCCTAATAACCACCCTATAACTAATATTACAGCGATGATGTATAATAATGACCTCATGATTTAATAGTTTTTTGGTTCATTACACATCTTTAAAATATTATGCCAGCCTTGGGCATTGATTTCCAATAGTAAGTTGAAAATTGAGTAATTTAGTGCGTTATACCATGGCTGAACAACAAAAACAAAGTCTTACTTTAAGAATTACTATCACACTGGCATTCATAGCAATATGCGCAGTTGTATTTTATTTTTATAAGAAAGATAAGAAACAGGATGAGTATGATTACTATGCATATTTTAATGATGTAAAAGGTTTAGCTCCCTCATCCGAAGTTCAGATAAATGGTGTACGTGTGGGTAAAATATCGGATGTAGAATTTACTGAACAACGTACCTTAAAAGTTATCATTACTACTCAGAAAGGCATACAATTGCCTGAAGGTACAGTTGCATCGTTATCTTCAGGGGGAATGACAGGTGATAAAATAGTGAAATTGCTGCCTGGTAAAGGGCCGGCTATATTGCCAGACAAATCGACACTTGTCACCAATCTCGATACAAGTGTTTTGCCTATGTCTGTTCGCATAACGCCAATGATAGAGGCAACCAAATTTATGTTACGCAGTTCCGATTCTGCCTTAACTAACTTTAACCTGTTCATGCGTTCAGGGCTTATCAGTTCCACCGCCGCTTATCTTATTCATATTGAAAAGGAAACACGCAGTTACGCAGTATTATCAGAAAAAGTAAATGCTAACTCAAGTGAAATAGCCCGGCAGATAAGAGATGCAGGTGAGTCATCAAGCAAAATGGCCAATAACTTTAAAGATGTTGGTACCAAAATAAAACAAGCGGAACAAAGTACACAAAGCCTGGCCAATAAAAATCTTGTAGCTAATGTAAAGCAATTGCAAAGCACATTTGCAGCATTGGGTAACAGCTTTGGTAAAATGAATAAGTCTGAAGGTTCTTTAGGTAAACTGGTTAATGATAAGAAAGGCTATAACAGCACAAGCTCTTCGCTGGATACCTTGAACAGCAATATGAAAGCTACTTACGATGATCCTCCGGGCTTTACCATTTTTGGTAGCAGTAAAAAGAAAAAGTAACACTAAAAGTTACCAAACACATATACGAAGCGTAAGGCAACTACATTGTTGAATTGCTGACCGTTTCCGGCACCGCCGCCGCCGCTGCGGCCAAGGCCAAAAGGAACATCGGTACGAACCGGTAATATGGAATAGCTGAAACGTGCATTTATAAAAAAGCCTTTCCACACATGTATATTGGCATTCAGCAAAAATGATAAGTCAGTTTTTTTGAATGGGTGATTATCAACGTCGAAATCGTAAGTAGGTTGTGTTTCTACCTTTTCTTCAGCACTTATCAACCGCCCATAGGCAAGCCCGGCGCCAAAATGATTTTTATGTCCATCAACATAATACAGGCAAACAGGTATTTCTGCATAATTTAGTTTCAGGCTATAATCTATAAGATTTATTCCTGGTACACCCGATGGCTTAGGTTTGCCGGAAGCACCTTTTTGCGCATAAGATATTTCGAGACTGGCCGCAAAATCACTGCCGAATTTTGTATACACAATGCCACCCACGTTAAAGCCTACTTTGCCGTAACCAGCATAGTTATCACCATCTACTTGCGTGAAGTTTAAACCAAGCACGGGGCCTCCGTAAAAGGTATTTTCACTTTCCACATAATAGCTTTGTGCATTTGCCTTAATACAAGCTATGGTCATACAAGCTGCTACGGCTATTGTTATTCTGAAAGATTTCATCTCGATTCTATACTTAATTAACGCGTATGGAATTATAAAATTGTACCCGGCAGCGCACCCTCTACCTTACGTATGGCTTCCTTTATTTCATCAGGTATCAGTACCGCCGCTTTGTTTTTAAAATCGTAAGCAACAATTACATCTTTTGCAATGGCAGCCAACTCATTTTCATGGTCAAATATACGGTGTATCAGCCCAAAGCTGCTGTTTTTAATAAAGTCGATACTCGCTTCCACCCGTATATCTCCGGGATAATAAAGTGGTTTTTTAAAATCACATTTTGCCGACGCTAATACAGGCCCCACGCCCATGTTGCTATGCAGTTGCGTTAGCCCTATCACTTCCCAATAGTTTATGCGCGATGCTTGTGTATATTTAAAGTAAGACACATTGTTAATGTGTCCGAACATGTCCATTTCACTCCAGTCGAGCTTGATATTTAATTGTACCGGCATATACTTTTTTTAATACTTATAGTAGGCAAAACTATTATAACTTAGTGTATAAATAATTGCAGGGGATGAAAAGTATGTACGGTAGTCCCGTATCGAGAGAGTTGTTGCAGCGTATTGATGCTTTGCAAAACGACGCCCCTAGGCAATGGGGTAAAATGAATGTGTCGCAAATGCTGGCCCATTGCTGCGTACCCCTTGAGATATCTTTAGGAGATAAGAAAAGTAGTATTTCTGTTTTAGGCAAGCTGTTTGGTAGTATTGCAAAAAAACAATTATTGCACGATAGGCCCTTTAAACAGGGCATACCTACCGACAAAAGCTTTATAATAAATGGAACTCCCCACTTCGATACTGAAAAACAAAAACTAAAATCGCTGGTTAAGCGCTTTTCAGATACGGAACCTTATCTGTTTGATGGGCGTAAACATCCGTTTTTCGGTACAATGAACTATTTGGAATGGAGTAATCTAACTTATAAGCACCTTGACCACCACCTGCGCCAGTTCAATGGCTAGCCTCTATTTGTTGAATAGGTACATCAAACGAAGTACATATAGATTATTGTACTGGTTTTGGCGAATGTAATTTACATAGCGATCATCGCGATCTCGTATAGAAATCAGGGAATATTGAAACCTTACGTTTAAAAATAAGCCGCCAACCAGTTTCAGGTTGCAGCCCACCAGCACATTTAAGTCTGATTTCCGAAAGGGGTAAGACGATGTAGGGTCTGTTTCGGGCGACAAAGTCGGATTTGTTACCAGGTCTTCTTTAGAGGAGATAAGTTGTGAATATGAAAAGCCGGCGCCGAAATTGCTCTTCCTTTTATCGAAATAGTTGATCATTATGGGTATTTCAGCATAATTAAGGTCGATATTATACTTCTGTATCCTTATAGGCGAACCTGCCAGCGGGTCATTATATGGGGTTACTTGTTCTTTATGGGCGCGGCTGCCTTTTTGTACAAATAATATTTCCATGCTGGCCGCCAGTTTATTGGCAAGGTGGGCATATACAATACCCCCTACATTAGCCCCCACTTTATGATACCCGGCAAAATTGTCGCCATCTACCTGTGTAAAATTACCACCTGCTACAAGGCCGCCATAAAACAACCTGGGTACATCTTCGTAATAACTTTGGGCACGGCCGGCTAAAGACAAAACACACAGGGAAAAGGTAAAAGCCACAAATGCTACTAATTTTCTAACTTTAGCCATCGAAACCGGAATTGCAAATGAGCTTCAAATATACGCCAAATACACTGAAGAAACTGGAACAGCTCTTTGAAGAAGCGCGCTACATAATACGTTATGAAAAAGGAAATTTCAACTCAGGCTACTGTATTCTGGAAGAGCGAAGGGTGGTTGTGATTAATAGATTTTTAAGTATAGAAGGTCGTATCAACGCCCTAATTGAAATATTGCCTGTTATTGTGGTGAAGGAAGAAGAATTGAGCGGGGAAATGCTGAAATGGTACAAGCAGCTTAGCGAGCAATCTGCTACGGGCGGCAGCAACGATTCTTCTTTACAAACTGAAATGGACCTATAACCGTGAAGATAACTTTCCTTGGCACCGGTACATCGCAAGGGGTACCATTTATAGGGTGCGATTGCGCAGTATGTACATCGCCTGATAAACGTGACAACCGTTTACGTACGTCTGTATGGATAGAAACACCCGAAGCCAGTATTGTAATAGACAGCGGTCCCGATTTTCGTTACCAGATGCTGCGTGCCAATGTGCGCCGGCTGGATGCTATTATTTTTACCCACGGCCATAAAGACCATACTGCCGGGCTGGATGATGTGCGGGCTTACAATTTCCACACAGGAAAGGCAATAGATATATATGCCAATACCGATACGCAGGAAGTATTAAAGCGTGAGTTTCAGTACATCTTCTCCAATCATAACTACCCGGGTATTCCGCAGGTTAATATGCATACCATAAATGGTGATGATACTTTTGAAATAAATGGCATACAAATAACGCCTATAAGAGTATTGCACTACAAGCTGGAGGTACTGGGCTTCAGGATTGGTGGTTTTACCTATATAACCGATGCAAATTATATTGCCCCTAATGAAGTGGATAAATTTCGCGGATGTGACGCACTGGTATTGAATGCCCTCCGCCACCAGGAGCATATTTCGCACTACACATTGCAGCAAGCTATTAAAGTAGCGCAGGAAGCGGAGGTGAAAGATGCATATTTTACCCATATAAGCCATCAGTTAGGCTTACATGCCGAAGTAGAAAGCCATTTACCGCCCAATATGCACTTGGCATACGATGGGTTAGAGATTTATTTATGATTTTTTTAGTATTTCACCATTAACTTTAATACCTCAAAAACAGTCTAACTAAGACATAATATCAAGACAAAAGAATGAAAAAATTACTTTCAACCGTTTTATTGGCCTGTGGTGTGTACATGGCTTCAGCACAAGTGCCTGCTAATGAAACGGTACAAATTGGACAAAAAGCACCTGAACTGGAATTTGCCAACCCCGCAGGTGAAACCCTTAAACTATCGGAAATAAACAAGGGTAGAGTAGTATTAATCGATTTCTGGGCATCATGGTGCCGCCCATGCCGTATGGCTAACCCAAAGCTGGTGAAGCTATACGATGAGTACAAAGACAAAAAAATAAAAGGCGCTAAGAAGGGCTTTACCATTCTGAGTGTGTCACTTGATCAAAATAAAGATGCGTGGGTTGCAGCGATAGATAAAGATAAACTGGCATGGCCTTACCACATGAGCGATCTTGGCTCGTGGAACTCGAAAGCTGCGGAACTATATGGTGTACAGTATATACCACAAGCTTTTCTGGTTGGTGCAGACGGGAAAATAATAGGTAAATACCAGTTTGCAGAGCAGGCAGAGGCCGATCTTCAAAAGATGATGAAGAACTAGATATTTATAGTTTTATTTTTGATAAATAAAGGTAAAGTGCTACCTTTGCTGCCTCTAATTAAACGCATGGCCAAATCCATGCACAAAAAAACGCAAAAAATGAGAAAAGATATTCATCCTAAAGGTTACCGTTTAGTTGTGTTCAAGGATATGACCAACGATTTTACCTTCCTGACGCGCTCAACAGCTAATACGTCAGAAACTATTACATGGGAAGACGGTAACGAATACCCATTGGTAAAAGTCGAAATCTCAAATACTTCGCACCCGTTCTATACCGGTAAAGCAATGTTCGTAGATACTGCAGGCCGTATCGAGAAATTCAACAACCGTTACAAAAAGAACAAATAATAACTTATTCATAGTACTTGCTTTAAGCATTAAAAATCCCGACTTTTGTCGGGATTTTTTGTTTTATATACATCGCCCGATCCCCGTTGCCGGGTTACGAAGAGGGGCGACATATCAACTAAATGCATTACACACTTTTCGATACTGAAGTACGCTACCGTTTACTGCCATTTACACATACACGTGCGGTTGCCGATGTACGATGCGGGATAATGACTATGCGCGAGCGCTGGGAGCATTATCTGGGTGCAAGTACCGGTACGCAGACAGAAGATTATCTTCAAGCCATTTACAGCGAAAAAGACATTAATGCTGGCGATGCTGTATACATCAACGCGGCTGTTTTTGCTACAAAAGAACTTATAGAGGCAATAGCGCAGCTAGAGAAAGGCGAAAAGCTGGTGAGAAATGAATTGCTGATAGCATTTAAATCTGATAGCAATGTGCCATTCAAAGAAATTACCAGCAAATCAGCGCAATGCAAAGCAAATAACTGGGATGAAGATCTGCTTGCGTTGGAAAATGTATGGGATATATTCTCGCTGAACGATGCTGCGCTAAAAGCCGATTATATATTGCTTACCCAAGACCGTACAAGCATAGCTATACCGGCGGGCGTTACAGTAGTGGGTAAAAACCTGTTTATAGAGCAGGGAGCCAAGATTGGTGCAGGTACAATAATAAACACAGAAGCCGGCCCCGTGTACATTGGTAAAGAAGCAGAGATACTGGAAGGTACGCTTATACGTGGGCCACTGGCCATGTGCGAGCATTCGGTATTGAAAATGGGCGCAAAAGTATATGGTGCAACAACGCTGGGCCCCGGCTGTAAAGTAGGTGGTGAAATAAACAATGTTGTATTTTTCGCTAATAGCAATAAAGCACACGATGGCTACCTGGGAAATGCTGTAATAGGCGAGTGGTGCAACCTGGGGGCCGATACGAATTGCTCGAACCTGAAGAACAACTATGAAGAAGTGAAGATATGGAGCGAGCATGCCAATAAATCAGTAAAAACAGGACTCACCTTTTGCGGCTTGTTGATGGGCGATCATTCTAAATGTGCTATCAATACCATGTTCAATACGGGCACTGTAGTAGGTGTTTCGTGCAATATATATGGCAGCGATTTCCCCGAAAAATATGTGCCTTCATTTTGCTGGGGGGGTAGTGGTGGTATGGTTACCTACAAGTTTGAAAGGGCTATGGAAACTGCCAACCGTATGATGGCCAGGAGAGGCAAAAAACTATCGGACGCGGAAACAGAAATGTACCGCCATGTTTTTGAAAAATCACAACATCACCGCGAACTATTCGCAAATGCATAAACAAATAAAAAAATAAATCTTTTATATACATGCGTAAAAAAATTGTAGCTGCTAACTGGAAAATGAACCTTACCCTGCAGGAAGGCAGATATTTAGTTGATGGAGTATTGGCGGGCTTGTCGCCGCTTAGCGAAGAAAAACAAGTGGTAATAGGTGCTCCTTTTCTGCACCTGACACAAACGGTGGCCCAATTGGAAGGCAAGCAATATATATACGCAGGTGCGCAAAACTGCTATAAAGAAGCCTCAGGTGCATATACAGGCGAAATATCGGCAGCTATGCTGAAGAGTGCAGGTGTAGCTTATGTAATACTTGGCCACTCAGAACGCCGCGAATATTTCAATGAAGACAATGCAATGTTGGCCAGGAAAACCGACCTGGCATTGGAAAATGGTTTGCAGGTTATTTTCTGCTGTGGCGAGCCACTTGAAGTACGCGATGCAGATACACAAAATGCCCATGTGGAAAAGCAGATACAAGAAGGTTTATTTCATTTAACTGAAGAACAATTTAAAAATATAGTGATAGCATACGAGCCTATTTGGGCTATAGGCACTGGCCGTACTGCAAGCACGCAACAGGCGCAAGATATGCATGCACATATACGTAGTGTAGTAGCTGCTAAGTATGGTAAACAAATTGCAGATGATACCAGTATTTTATATGGTGGCAGTTGCAAACCAAGTAATGCTGCAGAATTATTTGCCTGTGCTGATGTGGACGGAGGACTTATTGGTGGCGCATCTTTAAAGGCCGACGAGTTTTTGGGAATTATAAAAGCGATGTAATTTTTACTTTTTTTTCTAATTTTTTTGGAGAACAAAAAAGGACGCTTATCTTTGCAATCCCAAACGGGAAAGGCCGCGTTGGTCAAGGGGTTAAGACGCCTCCCTTTCACGGAGGAATCACGGGTTCGAATCCCGTACGTGGTACAAAGGCAACTTCAAAAGAGTTGCCTTTTTTTATTGGTGCTTGTTATCTTTACAAAAGTATAGGCGGCCTCGTAGTACAATGGATAGTATAAGAGTTTCCGAAGCTCCAGATTCAAGTTCGATTCTTGACGAGGCCACATTTATCATTATGAAATGCGCTGTTTAGGCGCATTTTTTTATTAGCGTATTTCGTTTAGGAGAACTTAATAAATGTGCTGCTATGATTGTGGTACTCGTCTTTTGTTAGTTCTGTTACATTAAGTATAGTTATTGCCAGAGATACAATGCCGGTACGCCCTCGTCGGTATTGTTGTTTGATCTTATCAATTATTTCATGCGTTTCGCAAAATTCATGTTGTGTAATATGGCCAACAGTGCCAATCTCGGAAACTGTGTCGTTAACAAGCACCCGAAACAGAATAACAAAATAGTGCATAACGCAGGTATGGTCAACAAATGTAATTGCTGTATTCGTCAGTTACTAGCAGTACCGTTAAAAAACGGTGGTAGCATATATTAATTCTCCTGGTCGCGTTTCAGCATTTTGCTAACGCTTATAAACATAATCACAAGGCCCATAATAGCCACAATTCCGCTAATAATCGTACAGGCTATCACAACGGCTTTGGAAACATTAAAAGATGAGATCAACAAGCTAAACAATATGCAGGCAAGTATTGTACTTAGGCTGATGATGAAATTGCGGAGATTTTTCATTTAGTTGAGGTTAAGAGATTGGATAAGAAAGTAAAAAAACTACTCCCGTTTGTCATCAGATTTTGTTGGCAATTTTTTAGTTTCGGGTTTATTATCGGTTTTAGTGCCTGTTTTTTTCTCCCTCACTTCTTTATTTGTCAGAAGTGGTTTAGCACCCTTCTTTAGTTTAGGATCATTTAAGTGTTTCATAGCGGTGAAGTACTATAGCGTGAAAATTATGCTTCAACAGTTAGGTTAGTTAACCTTATCCTTTTTCTTTTTAGATGATTTTGCTTTCGGGTTGAAGGCAAGCGCTAAGTCTATCCAATAGTCGAAATCTTTCTTGCTTTTCATTCCGGTCTCATCAATCAAAACGTAGCCTTTCATAGGTTTTCCTGTAAAGTCCATTTGCCGGCAGCCGCGTTTTTCTAATGCTTCGCCGTATACCTCGGGATCGATACGTAACATAAGATCGTCTTTAATAACGCCTACACACATTTTATCATTATACATAAAGCATAAGCCGCCCATCATTTTCTTTTCTTCAATATTGGGTAGTTCAGCCATGCGCTCACGAATTCTGTCCGCTAGTTTTTCATCATAAGCCATAAGTATAAAATATTGTGTAAGTAAATTTACAATGTATTCCCATATAAGAAACCGCTGAAGTAAGCGTCATGGCATAATTGTATAGCATATTGATCGCCGGCATTTCGGCATAAATAAATTTTAAAGAATGAAAACACTAAATGGAAAGGTTGCAATTGTAACCGGTGGTGGTTCAGGTATTGGTAGGGCTATATCAGAGCTATATGCTTCTGAAGGTGCAAAAATTGTTGTTGCTGATATGGATGAGGAAGGGGGAAATGAAACTATAGCAGCAATTAAAAAAGAAGGTGGGGAAGCCATATTTATTCAAGGCGATACATCGAAGCCGGATGACAATAAGAAAATTGTAGATGCGGCAGTAGAAAAATTTGGCGCGTTGCATATAGCGGTTAATAACGCAGGCATTGGCGGGCCCCTGGCTTTAACCGGCGAATACCCTATAGATGGCTGGGATAAAGTGATTGCTATTAATTTATCGGGTGTGTTTTATGGAATGCGTTATCAAATACCTGCAATGGAAAAAGCGGGCAGCGGTAGTATTATCAATATGGCCTCGATACTTGGTAAGGTGGGCGCTAAAAATTCACCTGCTTATTCAGCTGCAAAGCATGGTATTATAGGGCTAACTGAAACAGCTGCGCTGGAATACGCTAATAAGAATATACGCATCAACTCAATAGGCCCCGGTTATATTATAACCCCGCTGCTTACTAAGAACCTTAATGAAGAAGCTATGAAAGGTTTAGTAGGTCTGCACCCGATGGGGCGCCTGGGCAAGCCTGAAGAAGTTGCTGAATTGGCGCTTTGGCTGGCATCAGATAAAGCATCTTTCGTTACAGGTAGTTACTACAATATAGATGGCGGCTACCTGGCGCAATAAGATTGACTTATTAAAACAAAGGCACCTAATGGTGCCTTTGTTTATTTATTCAGGAAATCTTCTATTATGGGTACAACATGTTCATACTGCTTATTCCCATTCTTCATGGTTGTTATTTCTCCCAGGTAGTCGCCATGTCCGCCGGGTAAAATTATAAGCGATGAATGGGGGAGAGTGCGATACATTTCTACTGCGTGCTCAGGCGTAGCCACATCTTTATCGCCAATAACTATAAGCGATGGCGCCTTGATTGCTTTTACATCTTCTGCTGGCATGTCCTTAAATGTTTGCATACGCTGCGCGCATTTGTTAAACATAGTATCCAGTAGTTCAGGGTTGGGTGCCACTCTTTTAAATTCATCTTTATACTCCTGCGGCATATCGCTGAACTTAGGTGTTTTCATAGCTTCCCAGAATTGATCGGGTACACCGTTATGTTTATACATGCACGATGCTACAATTATCTTATTAACCAATTCGGGATGGCGGGCTGCAAGGTACATAGTTGTAGTGCCACCATTACTAAACCCCATTACGTCAGCTTTGGTAATGTTCAATTGCTGTAGCAATGTCGCTACATCTTCAGCGTCTTGTTCAAATGTTATGGGTGCATTTCTATCAGACGTATGGCCATGCACCTGCAATTCTACCGCTATTACTTTATGGTTTTTAGCAAACATGGGCAGTACTCTGCCATAGGTTGTCTGTATTGTTGAGCCGCCGCCATGTATCAATACAAGTGGTTTGCCGGCCCCATGTATTTCGTAATACATTTTAATACCGTTTACATCGGCATATTTACCTTCAGTTTGTGCTTGCGTCATGGTTGCGCTTAAAAGTGTCATGATAATGATGATTATGTTTTTCATAAAATTATTTCAATATCTATTGTAAGTGCTGTTTTATATTTTTTAGCTGGCGGATATGTCGTTGTGTATGGCAAAGCATCATATAAAGCCATTCCAACCTTGTAAATTTCCCTCCGCTACCCTGTAGCTCAAAATCTTCGCAGGTCATAGTAAGGTCCAGTGTTGCAATGGCATTTTCAGTATCGTGCAGGGTTTGTCGCAGAGATTTTAGCAGGGCTATTTTATCATATTCTGTTACTTCCGGTACAATAAAGTCCGGAGATTGAAATTTAGTAGAAAAATCGAGAAATATTTTTGCTATTTGCCCGAAGTTTACGTCCGGCTCGCGCTTTGTAGATGTTGTATGTCCAAGTATTACTTGTATCACATCGTACGATTTGATAAGATGCCTGGTCAGTTGCCCGGCTGTCCAGCTTCCTTCAAAAGGCACCGTGTTTATTTTATCTTCCGGGGTCGACGAAACTTCATCTATAAGTTCATCCAGGGTTTTCATTAGTTCTTTACCGGTATTCATAATAATGCTTTTTTACAAATTTCATACTATGGTTATACAGGCGGATGGTGTAAAAATGACTATTGAAGGGTGCTTTTGTGCCTGTTTTTAACCTAATTTTATCGTGTCCAATTATAATATTGAATGCAGGTATCGCTTGTAATATTTGAAGATGCAGTACTATCGGCTGTTTCAGGTGCTATAGATCTTATTAGTGGCGCCAACAGGTATTTGCAGGAAAAGGGCAGGGAGCCTGCTTTTGAGCTGCAACTGGTAAGTGAAAGTGCTAAAAGCATACATCTGAACGTGCCAGCACAATTCTTTTGTTTTAAAACAATAGATGAAGTGGCTGAAACAGATCTCATCATTATCCCCGCATTCAGTATAAACCCTGACGCTGCTTTGCAGAAAAACAAGGCAATAGTTGATTGGATAAAAACAATGAAGCAATCGGGTACAGAAATTGCCAGCCTTTGTTTTGGCAGCTACTTTTTAGCTGAAGCCGGCTTGCTGGATGGTAAAACAGCTACATCGCACTGGGCTGCAATTAGCGATATGCAACAACGATACCCCAATGTCACTATGTTATCGGATAGAGTTATTACCGACCGCGATGGCGTTTACACCAGCGGTGGGGCCTTTTCATCGCTTACCCTTATCGTTTACCTGGTAGAGAAGTTTTGTGGAAGGGAAGCGGCTATATGGGTTAGTAAGATGTATGCCATAGATATGGACCGTATAAGCCAGGCACATTTCTCTGTATTTAAAGGTCAGCACAATCATTTCGATTCGGACATACTTAAGGCACAGCAATTCATAGAAGAAAATTTCGACTCTGATATTACTATAGATCAGATAGCAGAGCAGGCCCACATGAGCAAGCGCAATTTTATACGCAGGTTTAAAGCCGCTACTCAAAATACGCCTTTGGAGTATTTGCAACGGGTAAGGGTGGAGTCAGCAAAAAAATCGCTTGAGATGAACGAACAGAATATCGCAGCTATGGTATATGATGTTGGGTATAATGATCTGAAGACATTCAGGATGGTATTTAAACGCATTACGGGTCTTACGCCGCAGGAATATAGAAAGAAATATGCCAGGCCGGCAGTAGCTTAATTTTTCAATATCATGAAACAAATAGAAAACAGGGAAGATATAAGACTATTGGTAGAATCGTTTTATGAAAAAGTAAAAAAGGATGAGTTGATCGGGCACATATTCAACAATGCCGATAACTTCTCCTGGGATACCCATATACCTATTATGATAAAATTTTGGGAAACTATAATATTAGGTATCGGTAGTTACTTAGGAAACCCTATGCAAAAACATATAGAACTTAATAAAAGAACGCCGCTATTGCCTGTTCATTTCGAGCGGTGGAAAAAGCTGTTTTTTGAAACATTGGATGAACACTTTACTGGTGAGCATGCTGAGATGGCTAAAAAGCGCGCCGAGTCAATTGCGCATCTTATGGAGTACAATATTCAGCAGAGTAGTAAGCCTGGTTTCATCCAGTAGTTATTTGTATAATTCCAGTTTAAGGACATCTGCAAGTACTTCCTGTCTTTCAGGGTTCCATAAATAGACGTTTATTTTATCGCCATTTTGTATGTTTTTGGGTAAAGGAACATAGTAGTATACCGCCCCCCAAAACCTATGCTCAAAGTGTTGTAAATTATATTCTTTTGGTATGTGCTTACAACTATTGTTAGCTATACCTATTTTATTGTCTATTCTGCAGGCGTGCCAGGAAATATATTCATTTCCACGCTTTATCTCAATCACCAGCATACGGTTAGGATATTCGGGCCATGCTATCATATAAAATCTGCCGCTGGCTTTTAGCCATTTAGCATCACCGAAAGAAGTAGAATTATAAACAACGCTTATTCCATCGGGCATATACTCAGCATTTTTCATTTCGCATACATTATTGCTTTTGTTGGTAGGGTCGGGTATTGTGTAAGTAAGTGTGGTGTCTTCATAATTGTTGTATGCAAGTGTGGCTAAACGTACTAGTTTGTCGGTATCAGGCTGCGGTACAGCAGTATCGTTTACTACAAAGTCGTTGTAGTTCATTTTGTTCTTATACAGCATTTGTATGCAATACTGCATGTTAGCGTTTTCGGTATCCAGCATCAGTTTGGCTTTTAGCATGCTGAATGAATAATTGACGCTTATCATAAATAAAACAAGCGCTGAAAAAACAGCCTTTACTACTACATTCCTTTTATTGATAAAATTTATAAAAGAGGCGAGTGGTATAGCTAATAGCGGATACATGTGTATCATTGGCCTTGACCCTAATCCATTAATGTAATTAAAGCAGTACCATGAATAAATAATGTAGATGTATATAGGCAGAATAATGTATATGCTCCAGGCCCACTGCTTAAATTGCCTATACAAAAGCAAGCCTGACAATGCAAATAACATTACCAGCGAATAAGGCAACCATCCATTTGAAAAATGGAATAAACCCTCAATTAATTTAGGATGGCCCCAGTTAAATGATTGCTCGCCATAGCTGTAAAAAATATATTTTCCTGATACCATTTTCCAATACAGTAGTTGGGGTATTACAGGCAATATTGATATAAATACTAATAGTAACAGCTTGAATTTGTGTCGGCTAATAAATACCAGCTTTTCTTTTACGGTTTGTTTGTTGTAAACGTTATAAAGCAATGGAATGAATACACAAACAATATCTGTAGGGCGTATTACAATTATTAAGCCTGTTATAAAGCCAATAAGGGCGAATAACCATGTCTGCGGCTTTTCATGCACTTTAATTGTAAGCAGCATCAGCAGGCTATATAAAAAGAATATGGGCACGTGGCTCATGCCATATTGGTAAACCGAAAACCAGAATAAATTAGTACCTAGGAAGATGGTGCAGACTGCGAGCAGCGGTATCAGATTTGAATAGTACCGTCGAAGTATATTATATAAGATCATCAGCCCTAACAGGCAATATAACAAGTTACCTAACCATATTGCGTTCGCATAAGTGGTTGTAAATCCATTAGGGTGATGCCCAATAGTCAATTCATATATATGTGCTGCAGCAAAAGCTGGTAATTCAAGCATTGCTATACCGTATGTATACTGCATAAATGCAATTCCTTTCGGGCTTAGCTTTTTTGAGTCATTAAGCTGGTCAGCATAATGTATTGCCGATTGTGCTATAGTTGAGTCGTTCTGCGGTAATACTTCGGGGCTTTTTAGGTTATGATATATAAGAGTACTGGGTAAGTACAGATAATATCCCATTGCATCGCCAAAGTAGTGACTGCCCTGTTTACCAAAATTTATATTGAATGAAACAGCCACACATAGTGTGATGAAAACTATCAGTATACTATATGTTCGTTTTGCTACGCTATTCATAGGGCAATAAGGCTTGCAACAATAATAAGCACAAAAAACAAAAAAGGGCAGCCTCAGCCACCCTTTTTCTATCCTCTAATCAATTATTCTCAATTTACGCTTTCTTAGCAGTAGTACGTTTTGCCGTAGTTTTTTCTTCAGCAACTTCTTCTTCGTTTTCACTTTCCAGTTCCATCATTTTTTCCATTTGGCGTACTTGCTTTTTCAGATCGTAGATGGTTTTGTACAGTTCATCCATTTCGCTACGTGTAGCAACCGGGATACCAACCATCATTTTTTCCATTTGGCCTTCTACGTCTTTACGCAGCTTCAGTTGCATAGCGCTTACTTCAGCCATCAGTTGGCTGTATTCATCGCTTTCAAAAAGAGATACATAAACTTTATCGCTAATGTTCAGCCATTCCTGGTAAAGAGCAAGCATATTATTTACTTCTTCACCTTTTTGCAGTTTGTCGGTAATGTTTTCAGCTATCTGGTCCATCACTTTTGTACCTTGATTGTATATCATGTACTGAAGCTCTGCATTCTTAATGCTATAAACCATCATGCGGTTGCTAATATCGCTCCAATCAACAAACGATTGTGTTTGTTTGTTAGGCGTCATCATCTTCATCATTGGCGCCATTACATTACTCATGTTTTGGTACCATGTGTTATAACCATTCAGCATGTTCGGGAACATTGCTGAATTATCAGGCATAAAGTTGCTGGCCATGCCGCGCATTTGTTGAAACTGGTTCATTGCGTTTTGGCTGGTTTGCGTCATACCATTCTGCATCATTGTGCCAAAGTTCTTCATGTACTCGCGTGTATTTTCCGGCATAAAACCGAAATACTTATCCATTACGTCTTTGTACATTTCAGGGTTCATGTATTGCTTATACATGTCCATATTGAACGTTTTTTCTTGTATCGACTTCCACATTGGCGCCCACATTTCAGCAAAACGGGTAAAGCCTTCCGATACATTTACCATGTTGCGGTAAGCATCTTGTACTGTACCGTTTTCCATGTTTTTATGCAGGTTAGCGAACCCATTGTTCAGCAGTTCATAATATTGGTTGAAGATGCTGGTAGCGTTTTCGCCTGCTTTTTTCCATGTATCCATATTCATTGGGTTGTTAGCCTGAAACTGGTTCATCCAGTTATTCATGCTATTCATACCATTCATCCAGCTGTTAGCATTGTTCATGTTGTTCATCCAGTTGCTGGTATTACCCATCATATTGTTCCACATATTCATTGGGTTGAAATCTGCAGCGTTGTTAGCAGTTGCATTTTTCATGTGGCTTTGGTTCATTTCCCACATTTGTTTAGCCCAATTCATTTGCGTGCTGAACCAGTTTTGATAAAACTCGGTCATTTTCGACATATTGTCTTTTGCAGTTTCGGTTGTGTTGGTAGCCTGATCTGCAGTTTTAGAGAAAATGTTTTTTTGATTGTCCAACCAATTCTTATACCACTCACTGCCTTTTTGCACAGTATCATTTACCATAGTATTGCCATTAGCAATCTTTTGGGTGCTTTCAACAATAGTGTCTACAGCTTTTTTCTGCGCACTTACCATGTTTTCTACAAAATTTTTGCTGTCTTGGTTAGCCATGTTGTTAGTTTTTATTTTTAAAATATTTTTATCGCTTTACTATTGTACAAAAGAAAAATATCTATATTAGCGAAGCATTTCTGCACTATTAATCTTTCGTTACCTTGCTTCAAGGGTTCAATTATTAGAACCTTTTGGCGGCGCAAAGGTATGGATTTCTTTTAATATAATTTTAATTATTTCTATTTCCCCATTTCAAGGCATACTGCCGCAATAAAAAACATTTGTGCCAACCATTTTTTAATAAATAGTGGCGGAATATTGCTTTTTACCGCGCAAAGCGTTTTTATTGTAAACAAAATCATTTGCTATGCTAAAAGTTGGAGACGAGTTCCGTCATAAATTCAGTTATACACAGGAAGATGTAGATACCTATGCGCGTGTAAGCGGAGATATAAACCCTTTGCATATAGATCCTCAGGCAGGTAAAGACAGCATGTTTGGCCGCAATATTATTCATGGCTTTTTAGGTGCAAGTGTATTCACCAAAATATTTGGTGCATTATGGTATGCTGATGGTCATGTATACATGAGCCAAACCATGAAGTGGATGAAGCCCATGTTTGTTGGCGAAGAATACGAAGCGGTAATAACCGTGAAAGAAATTTACCCCGAGAAAAACCGCATATTATACGATTGTGCTGTTTACGAAGTAAGCACCGGCGATAAAACAATTGCAGGCGAAGCTTTATTACTTAATAAGAAGCAATACGTATGGAGTTAGTCATGCTAAAGTCATAAGATATTTTAAAGCGCCCGATTCATTTGGGCGCTTTACTTTTTTATCGGCTTTAACGGGTTAAATAGCGATTTTTCCTTATCTTGTAAACTTATTTTTAATTCGGTTTTAATCTTTTTACAATTTCAATGAGAAAATTTCTATTGGTAGCAGTTTTAGCTGGCCTGGGTGGCGTAGCTACGGCTAAGCAGGTGGATATGCAAACGGCTAAAAGTGTCGGCCTTCATTTTCTGGAAAGCAAGGTAGGGGACGATGTACTATCTGGCACCGGCCTTGAATTGGTGTACACATCAAAGTCTGCCGATGGTAAAGACTGTTATTATGTATTTAATGCAGGTGATAAAGCTTTTGTGATGGTAGCTGCCGACGACCAGGTGAAACCTGTATTTGGTTACTCAACAGAAACTTCTTTCGATGTAAACAATATACCTCCCAATGCATCGGCTATGTTGGGCGACTACAAGCACCAGATAGAATATGTAGTAGTACACAAGATACCTGCTACTGTAGCCATAAAAACTAATTGGGAATACCTGATGAGCAGCACTAATGTGGCGCAACGTGGCACCGCTGGCGTTACTCCGGTATTACCGTTATTGAATACAAAATGGAATCAAAATCCGTACTATAACCAAATGTGCCCATTGGATGGTGGTGCTCTTTCAGTAACAGGTTGTGTAGCTACGGCGATGGCGCAGGCTATGAAATACTGGAACTATCCTAAAACAGGTAACGGTTCACATAGCTATAGTTCACCTTATGGTACCCTGTCTGCAGATTTCGGTGCAACTACTTACGACTGGAATGCTATGCCCAATATAATTACCAGCAACAATGCTGCAGTAGCAACTATCAACTATCATGCAGGTGTAAGTGTTGATATGAATTATAGTGCAAGTGCTAGTGGTGCGTATGTTACAGATCAATTTGGCCCTGTTTGCGCTGAAGCGGCTTTCAAGCAATATTTCAGGTATAAGTCAACTGCGCAAGGTGTAATGCGTGATGACTATTCGTATGAAGACTGGGTGGATCTGCTGGTAAACGAAATAGATCATCAACGTCCAGTAGTCTATGCTGGCTTTGGCGATCTGGGTGGTCACTGCTGGTTAGCTGATGGCTACGATGCAGATAAGCTGATGCATATTAACTGGGGCTGGGGTGGCGCATCTAATGGTTACTTCGATGTAGAAGGCATGAACCCTCCTTCACTGGGTACCGGTGGTGGTAGTGGCGGCTTTAACGCAGGTCAGCATGTTATCATAGGTCTGGAACCTGCTAATATGGGTACCCCCGATGTTTATGAAAGAGATATGCACGGAAATAATATTAAAGAAAACGCATGGGTGTTACCGCTGACTACTGTCGCTGGTTCTTCTGTTGATATTAATACGGAAGGTTCAAATTTTCACGTAACTAACGATCTGGATTTTTACCAGGTTGAATTACCTGCTGGTGACGAATATACCGTTAAAGCTCGCCTGCAGGATGCTACCAGCAGCAATAATGGAAATGTATATACGCTCAATGCAAAATTTGCCATGTCAACCAATGGCGGTTCTACATGGTTTGTTTATAATGATAGTATAGCTGCTCCTTTACAGGTGTTGCGTGGTGGCAATGTTATGTTTCGCGTAGCTCCGGTAGTAGCCGGCGATATGGGAACCTACAGGCTTGATATGGAAATTGAGAGAAAACCAACTGGTATTGCTAATGTCAATAATAACGATGTAGCAGCTAGTGTTTATCCTAACCCGGCAAATAATAAAATAAATATCAGCCTTAGCGACGTGAATGCAACAATTGCTTTGATAGATATTCAGGGCCGTATTGTAAAGAATATTCCTGCAAACGGTACATTAACTGCTATTGCAACAGATGATGTTGCTAATGGTTTGTATTTTGTACACATAAAATCAGGCAATCAAACTATAGTACGTAAAGTTACTATCGCCCATTAAAAACCATGAAGAAAGCGCTGTTGCTATTATTGGGAGGTTATTTTGCAAACAATGCGAATGCACAAGTTGCGACGATGACTTACCCAAGGCTCGTGGTCTATAAAACAAAAGCCAATTATCGCGATCTGATACCGGTGGCTTTATCCGAAGATAAGTCGCGTATTATATCTTATCCGGGTACTACCGATGTGAAGCTGGCCGAAGGTTACATGAAACCCTCAAAGCTGAAGAAAGGCTACCTGCTCGATAATCAGGGTATTGGTAAAAACGTAGCTTTCCTGGGTATTACTTATGAAGAGTATGCTAAAATGGGAAAAACACTATCGCGCGATGAAATGTTCGCTAAAATTGTAGATAAAGATCCGCTGCTGGAACTTTATGACTGCGGTGAACGGAAGGGGGAGCAATCTTCACTTATTAAAAGCCTGAAGAAAAGTATCAGGAAAAAAAAGCTTAGCGATTGTAATAAAATAAAATAGTAAAGCGCCGGTTATCCCGGCGCTTTTTTTAACTTTTCTCAATAGTATCATTAACACCGCCTCAACAAGACTACTGCTACTTTTGTAGAAATAAGGGGGATATGATGATGCAGAAATTTACTTCAGCACGTGGGGCACGTAATACAAAACACCTGGTAGATCTTTTCCATAACCGGAGAACTTTGTGGCAAATGCTGAGAGAGGCGTTTACCGGTAAATACAAAATGTCGGTGCTTACTAATATGGTTTTTATATTGGGTATTGTGTATGTCTTATTTCCGTTCGATCTTGTAACGGATTTTATACCATTCTTTGGCTGGCTGGATGATGGGTTGGTAGTGTTTCTTGTAGTAAAACGCTTACAGAAAGAAACGCAACGTTATAACCGCTCAAAAGTTATGCAGCGAAGGAGGTAGAAGGAAGATGCCTCAACTTTCTAATGTTAAATCTTAACTTCTTTGGGTACAAACAGGCTTACGTTGCCTTTATTACGTATCACATCGCGTACCAGGGTCGATGATATGGTAGAATATTCAGGTGAGCAGGTGAGGAATATAGTTTCAATTTCAGGTGCCAGCATGCGGTTCATATCTGCTATCGCCTTTTCATATTCAAAGTCGGCTATATAGCGTATGCCACGAAGTATGTAGTTGGCGCCTATTTGTTTACAATAGTCAATAGTCAGGCCTTCGTACCCCGATACCTCTATTCGTTTATCATCCTTGAATATTTCGCGCATCCAGTCACAACGCTGCTCTACACTAAACATAGGCTGCTTCGAAGAGTTGATGCCTACACCTATTACTAATTTATCGAATAGCGATACTGACCGTCTTATAACATCTACATGCCCTTTTGTTATAGGGTCGAATGTGCCGGGGAATAAACTGATTCTTTGCATAGTTTAAGCAGGTTGTAATGCGAAAAAACTAAAAACAGTTGTTCCGTAATTCTTCATGCGCAAAAAATTAGGGTGTTGTTGATAGTCATTACGCGGTGTATGTTCCAGCACAAATATACCATCGGGCATCAGCATATTCTTATCAAATACAAGCATAGGTATATCGTCAATATTTGCTAAAGCATAAGGTGGCCCTGCAAATATAAAATCGTACTGCTCCGTACTTTGTTTCATGAATTTAAATACATCGCCACGTATTATTTGAAGCTTATTGCTAATGCCCAGTGCTGCTGCGGTTTTTTTTATGAAGTTGATGTTGCCGGCATCACGCTCTATAAGTACCAGTTCTGAAGCTCCCCGCGATGCCAATTCATAGCTGATGCTGCCTGTTCCACCAAAAATATCGCAGGTTTTTATGCCTTCAATATCTATCATATTCTCCAGTATATTGAACAGGCCCTCCTTGGCTACATCGGTAGTAGGCCGGGCAGGGGTGCTGGTAGGTGGGCTAAATCTTCTTCCGCTGAATTCTCCGCCAATTATACGCATTGGTAAAGTTGTTTCGACAAGTATATAGGGGCTTCCCACCCGCTCGCATTCATGTAAGACTGGCTATCGCCAACCTGCATATTTTCAAAATATTGCGATAGCTTGTGTAATACAATAACCAGCTCCGAGCTTAGTGTGGTGCAGCGTAAAGTATAGTTGGCTATATTGTGTTGTTGGCACGCTGCAAGTATGCGGTAGGCCATATCTTCAGCAAGGCCATATCTCGATACCTCATGCCATATAAGTTGCCCCTGTACGTTACGTATAGTTATGAAAGCCTCTTGCGTACTGATGCAACATTCTACAATTGGATGGCTGCTTTGTTTTTTTGTAAACTGGTATGCCGCCAACGGGTAAGTTTTCGCCTTCGGGAAATATCGTTTTAGTAAGTCTTTTATCATCAGCGGCCATGCATATACATATTGGGCCTTATCATTTCCAAGCGGGTGCGCTGTTACTACATCGTCATTTTCTACAAGATGCACTTTTTTGAGCCATGCTTCAGCTGTTTCAGCATTATAAAGCGAAGATGGCACTACAATATTCTTTTCCGTACCTATAAATGCAGCTACTACTTTGTTGGCATCAGTCAGTAAAGGCTCATTTAAAAACTGGTGCTCGAAAAAATCAATTATCCAGTCTGTAGGTACATTGTTATAGTCGCTATACCTTACCGCCAGTATTGCACCATTATCCCCAATACCCGATATTGCCAGGCTGCGCGGGCATATAGTAACCAGTACTTTTTTTACCGCTGTCATCAGGTTGCCGGTATCGGGCGAGGCATACTGCTGTTTATTTGTACTTGTTTTTAATATCTCTGACATACAACACACAATTATAGAATAAATTTGCGACACTTTGGGCCATAAGCCTGTGTAATAGCTTATTTGGTTTGTAGTATAACGTTTTTAAGTAAAGTATATCATTGAGGGTTTCAGTTACAAATAAAGATATATTCAGGTTGGCGGCACCAATTTCGCTTTCCTTGCTTATACCGCAAATCAGCTTCCTTACTAACACTGCTTTCCTGGGCAGGTTAGGAGAGGTGGAGCTAGGTGTAAATGGTATTAGTGGCATATTCTATCTTACTCTTTCTATGATAGGCTATGGACTGGCTAATGGGATACAAGTCCAAATGGCCAGGCGTTCAGGTGAGGGAAACAAAGATGGCCTTGCGCAAACATTCACCAATGGTGTGCTGCTTTCACTACTGTTCTCTTTGGGTATGATGGTGCTTTCACTGTGGCTGGCACCTATCATCTTCAGCCTTAGCCTGCATAATAGCCAGAACGTACTGCTTAGTGTCAACTACCTGTATATAAGGGTATGGGGTTTGCCCTTCCTTATGCTTACACAACTGGTTAACGCCTTCTATATCTCTGTCAGCCAGTCCAGGTATCTGATATATGGCTCTGTTGTCAGTACTGTCACAAACATCCTGTTCGATTACCTGTTCATATTTGGTAAAGGTGGTTTCCCGAAGATGGGGCTGGAAGGCGCCGCTGTAGCCTCCATTCTTTCAGAGGTAGCCTATTGCCTCACCATGTATGGTATCTTCTACTTCCGAAGCTTGCACAGGCAATACCCCGTAATGGCTTTCTGGCGGTTTGATAGTGCATTGTCGAAACGTTCATTGAAGGTATCGGCCCCCCTCATAGTGCAGTACCTCTTCAGTATAGGTGGCTGGCAGGTGTTCTTCATCTTTGTTGAGCACCTTGGTGAGCGCGAACTGGCAGCATCGCAGATACTGCGCAGCGTGTTTGGTATAGTGGGTATAGGTACCTGGGCGTTTGCATCTACCTGCAATACCATGGTCAGTAACATTATAGGGCAGGGGCGGCAACGCATGGTATTGCCACTCATTGCCAAGATAGCTAAGCTGAGCTTCCTGGTTACACTTGGTGTATGCATTCTGCTGCTTGTGTTCTCCGATACCTTCCTGTCGCTATACCGGGATGACCCATCGCTTGTGGCCTTTGCTAAACCCAGCCTGCGGGTCATCACTACTGCTATGCTTATCATGTCGCTGTCTACAGTTCTGTTCAACGGAGTAGTAGGTACAGGTAATACCCTCATCAACCTGACTATTGAGGTGCTATGTGTGGCCAGTTACCTTACCTACTGCTACATAGTGATAGAGGTGAAGCGTATGCCCTTGCATTGGGCCTGGGGCTCCGAGTTCGTGTATTGGTCAACCCTCTTCCTGGTGAGTATAGCCTACCTGAAGAGCGGGCGCTGGAAGGGGAAGAAGATATAGCTTAGTCCTTAATGAAGTTAAGATCAACATCGGTACGGCGAACATTGGCTTGTGTGAGGTCTTCAGGTAGCTTTGCAGTTTTGATGCCGATGGTTAGTTTCCCTTTGTAGTAGTCGGTACACTTAACTATGTTGCGGCATTGGCGCGTTAATGTAGTTTTATTCGCATCAGATCGTTGATAGGTTATATTTACATCGTAGCCGCACTGGCATAGCTGGGTAATATTTCGATAGGTGCCTGTTTGGCCTGCTTTCACGCCATCGAAAGAAAAGGTCTCACCTTTATCGTTGGTCACTTCCACCTTGCTGATATTGTCAACACCAGTATTCTGAATACGTACCTGCAGGCAATCTTTACATTCTGCAGCAGCTGTTTCCGTATTCTTCAGCACTTTGATGCTTTGCGCATTGCACGATGCGATCGCTACAAGCGATAATGCGAATAATATTTGTTTCATGCGGCTAAAATACATTTCTTCTGCTTAAACATTTTTTGCCTGCTCTACTACATCATCCATACTAATACCGTTGTGGCTTTCGCTGTACCGGCATTCACCATCTTTAATTATTAATATTTGTGGCGATTCATGATGTATATGAAAAACCTCTGCTATTTTATTAGATACAGGCCTGTACCTTATCAGGTCGAGGTAGTAAAACTTCATATCGCTTTCCACTTTGCTGCGCTCCAGGCGGCCTTTAGCCATATCGCTGATGGAGCAGCGGGTGCTGTGTTTAAAAATAACTACAGGCTGTTCTTTACTCTCTTGTTTTATGGTTTCCAATTGCTCTTCGCTAGTAAGTTCTATCCAGTTCATAGTGTCAAAATTAAGAAGGTCTGTAATATTTGCTTCCAGAAACATTCTATAGGGTTATAATACCATGCCATATTGTTTATTGGCGTTTTGCCCGAAATGCTGTTATTTAGCCCCCGTAAAACATACTACATGAAGCACGCATTTATATTTCCGGGGCAGGGTGCACAGTTCTCGGGTATGGGTAAAGAACTGTACGAGACCAACTCTGTAGCCCGCGAGTACTTTGAACAGGCCAATGAGATACTTGAGTTCCGTATTACCGATGTAATGTTCAACGGTAGCGATGAAGACCTGAAGCAAACCAAGGTAACACAGCCTGCAGTGTTTCTTCACTCGGTGATACTGTTCGAGACCACGCCTAACCTGCTGCCCGATATGGTTGCCGGCCACTCCCTGGGTGAGTTCTCGGCACTGGTTGCCAACAAGGTACTTAGCTTCCAGGATGGCCTGAGGCTGGTAGCTAAGCGTGCCGATGCCATGCAACGCGCCTGCGAGATCAACCCATCGACTATGGCAGCTATCCTGGGCCTTGAAGACAAGGTGGTTGAGGATGTATGCGCCGAGTTTGAACACCAGGTAGTGGTGGCGGCTAACTACAACTCGCCGGGCCAGCTGGTGATAAGCGGTAGTATTGAAGGCGTACAACAGGCCTGCGAGAAGCTGAAGGCCGCAGGTGCCAAGCGCGCATTGGTGCTACCTGTAGGTGGTGCGTTCCACTCGCCGCTGATGGAGCCTGCCAAAGAGCAATTGCAGGATGCTATCAACAGCACTCATTTCGGTAACCCAACCTGCCCCGTTTACCAGAACGTGGATGCCCATCCGTACATCAACCCCGAGCAAATAAAGCAGAACCTCATTAACCAACTGACATCGCCTGTAAGGTGGACGCAGACCATCAATAAGATGGTGGAGAATGGCGCCACACGCTTTACCGAGGTAGGGCCGGGTGCCGTACTGCAAGGCCTGGTTAAGAAGATAGCCAAAGGCGTAGAGACCGACGGAATAAATTAAGAACTACTTTTATACAAACCGGGTTGGATATTCATTCGACCCGGTTTTTTTATGCGTTTTGTATGGGTGTTATTTTTATGTGTTGTTCAATTTTGTTGAAAAACAAAAAAAATAAAAAATTTCCGGTGCGACAGTTTCCTTCGGACAGGCTGACTGTATTGGTTTTTGGGGAACATTGCCGCATGACTGATTTTCTCATACTCATCAAAATTGAACAACATATCTTAAAGTAAATAACATTGCCTTGCTGGGGCAATGTTATCATATATACCGATGGGTTAGTAACCTAGTTATTGTGGTGGTCGTGCATGCGATCGAACAGGGTAGTGAGCGATGAATGCAACTTATCGATAGCCGTATTGAAGGCCATATCCAACGTATCGCCATGCGCGGTTACCGCAATGGGTTCCCTGCCATTTACACGTGCTTCCAATGTGCAACGTTTATCGTTAATGCCTTGTTTAGCCGCATTTTCATCGGCCAGGAATATTTCTACACGGCTTATGTGCTCGCTATAACGTTCCAGTTCGGCTGATATAGTTGAGCTAAAATTTTCGTTCAGTTTCTCGCTGCCGTTAATGTTGTGGTCTGTATTGAGTTGTATTATCATAGTATGTATGGCCCCGGTTTAATTAAAGACAAATATACGTAAAAATATTGTATTTGTGCGTAAACTTGTCGCCGGAGGCTATTATTGTATTGTAAAACTGTGCCAAGGAGTAATTAGAAGG
>CAMLFX010000039.1 GCA_946479435.1 uncultured Sphingobacteriales bacterium
AATAAGCGTTCCCTGTGTTTTTTTATCCGTATAACAGTATAAAATGATGCAGCTACAATAACGATAAAAAGCAGTATGAGCATCAACATAAATTTGTAGCTCTTGTAGAAAGGTGGCACTACATTGATATTGATCGATAGCTGGTCTTTTAATAGCTGCCCGTTATTATCGCGCGCCCTTATCACCAGCGTATATTCGCCCTGAGGCAGGTCGCCTATTGTAAAACTACCTCCTTCTACAGGTATCCAGTTGCGGTGCAAGCCTGACACCTTGTAGTAAAAGCGGTGTTGCTTTAGTTCATAGTCAAGCACACCCAGTTTTAGCGTCAGGTTATTGTTTTTGGGGTTCAATGTAAGCGTACCTTTCTTAATTATGTCACTAGTACGGTCGTACTGCCGCATAGCAGCATTATCGTATTGCATTGCGCTTATAATTTGCAGCGGTAGCTGTACTATTTTGGGTATAGCTATCTGCGAGGGGTGAAAGCTGATAATTCCATCAACCGAGCCAAAATACAGTTTACTATCACTGCGTTTAAAATAGCTGAGCCTGTTAAATTCATTTGTTTTCAGCCCGTCTTCAGTAGTGTATATATGCACTACGCCTTCGTTTCTGTCAAACTGTATCAGGCCGTTATCGCTGCTTATCCACAGGTAGCCTTTGTCGCCTTCCATTATTGCATACAATGTATTACTGCTCAATCCGTCGGCAATAGTATATTGCTTGTAGTCATGCCCTTTATTCCATTTTACCAGCCCCCCGCCATTTGTTGCCATCCAGAAATAGCCCTCTTTATCTTCATAAACCTGGTTGATATTGTCGTAGGGTATATGTAACCGTGGATTTTTTGACGCGGAGTAGTAGTGTTCATTTACGGTGCTGTCATCGCGCATGGTATATAAACCTTTACCGGTTACTATCCACCAGACACCATTTTTGTCTTTCAGAAACTGGCTTACCAATACATCGTTCAGCGAATTATTTGAATCGGAATATATATTGCCCCACCGGCCATTGTGGTAAATTGACAGGCCATGCTGGTTGCCAATCCACCAGCCAAACCGGCGCTTTTGTAAAGACCATATCGGCTTTATGTAACTGGTACCAAATACAACACTTTTCTTTTTTGTTTCCAGGTCGTATTGATATAAATGCGTGTACCCAAAGTACAGTTTTCCATCGCGCTTAAACATTTGGTTGGTAAACATTTCATCCGATATCTTTTCGGGTACAATGGGGTTATCGTTTTCATTAAAATGATAAGTGCCTGTAGTGCTGTTTACATATACATTGCCCGCCATATCAGCATATATGCCCCGGGTTTGATAATTGGATACAGGCACATGGAAAAAATCGTCGGTTGATGTAAGATAGGTTTTGAAGGGTACAGGAGTTACCTTGAAAATAAAGAGCCCGACATTAGTACATACCCATACTTTATCCGTTCTATCGGTAAACATGGCTGTTGCCGATATGCCTCCGTAGCTCTTGCACTCAGTACTATCGAACAAAGTAATGAGTTCATTGTTCCTTTTCAGGTACAAGCCTTTGCCCGAGTTTTCAAGCAGTACAGAATTGCCGTCGATACTGGTGGCAGAGAAGAGCCACTTTTTCTTGAAGGCTTCGTACAAATGCGTGTATTGCTTCTGATCTTCAGGTGCGTGTGTGATAACGCCCTTAGTACTTATTTTTATGATATCCCCTTTATCGGCGCCCGATGTTTTTAGCAGGCGCATAGCACCATCACTATCGTAATGCAGAAAGCTATAGCCATCGTCAGGCGTATGTACTCTTATTTTTTTTCCATCCTTAGTGAGAAAAAAAGAATTACACACCCAAATACCATCGTTGGTTGCATAATTCTGATAGCTGAAGAAGTAGGAAAGTACGTTTGTATCGAAAGGGTCATTGTTTAAAAGTTTAAAACCAACAGAAGGCAGGTATAAATAAACCTTTCCGGTACGGCATACAATAAATATTTCTTTCTTTTTGTTAACTGTTATGCTGTGTATATCGCGCTCGGCAAAGGGTGCGATATTTTTGAAAACACGAGTGAATGACGCTAGGTTGTAAGTCCTGCTATCCATAATATCTACCTGGCCATAAGGGTTGCCGGGTATATCGTAAGATATCCATATAAAGCCCCATGCATCTTCGCATACCTGCATTACATTGTTGCTTTGCAGTTGGTTTTTCTCTTTTGAAAAGAAAAGAAAATTGGTACCATCATATTTTACCAAGCCGTTGGCTGTACCCAACCAAATAAAACCTTTTGAATCCTGTAAGCCATCGGTAACTTTTTTGCCGCGTATGCCCGATTCCTGGTCGAGCAGGCGGTAGGGAATATTGAACCTTTTATTGGGCGCGGCAGTAACAATTGTATATGCGGAACAAAAAAGGAGGCAGAGCACAATTTTTATGACAAAAGCATACCCGTAAAGATGTGGGTACATCTTTAATGCATGTCTTGATATTTGGGGAGGGCGGGCGGTCATAATGGATGGGGAAATCCCGTAAAAACATTGTAAAGCTAATTGGTTAACACGTTATTATGTATGCTTAACCCAAATATAAAAGCGAGGCGCGCTAAAACACACCTCGCTTTTATTTATATGTAATAGTATTAATATTATTATTGAAGCACCAGTGGCTTAATAGCATGCACGATACCATCTTTGTTTAGGCTAACGTAATGCAGCCCCGGTACATAATTGCTGATATGCAGGGTGGCGCTGCCATGATCAGTTTGTACATTGCCTGCAGCTATTTTCCGGCCTGCAGTACTCATTACTTCATAAGTCCAGTTACCGCTATTCAGTTCTTGTGCAGATATAGTGATATCGCCATTTACTGACGGGTTAGGATATAGTTTAATATTGTTGTTCAGGGCAAGGTTCTTAACGTTAGAAGGCAGACGGTCAGAATGCGTGTAAGAACTTACAATATTTGTACGGCTTGCATTGTCATATTCTACAGTCAATACAGGATCTATTTCACCCGCACGATAGTAGTAAGTATAATATGTATTTTCAATTTGACCCTGCGACAAGCCAAAAGCGCCTAGCATAGGTGCAGGCGCCGGGCTACCGGCCAGGTAGAAACTGTCTTTTACTTTAATAGAAGTTTCTACGGCCAATACATCCATATATCCTGTAGCATTGCCACTGGCATCCTTTATGCGCATTTGCCCCCAGCCTTTCACACTGTCCGCACGTTCTACATAAGTGCGGCGTTCGCCCGGTGTATTGTTTAACGAATACATAGCCACAGTTATTGCAAAGGCTGTATGGTAATTGTAGTCAGAACTCCATGTACTACCCGTTGTAGCAGGGAAGGCTATTATTGTACGGGGTGCTGAATATGCTATTACCTGCTGGTTGAATATAAGACTGTCGTTGGTATTGCCCGTTAGTGCACCCAGGCCAAATGCCTGCCTTGTCATGTCTTCACCAAATCTCTGGTAGCCGCTAGCAGTAATTGCGCTACCAATAGTGTTGCTATAGCCAAATGCACCAAAGCTATAATACATGTCTTCGCCAAAAGTAACCTGGCTAAGGCCGGGAATAGTAGTGGCAAAACGGATAGTGGTAAATGGGGTGCCGTAAGTGGCTGTTGACAGGTCCCAGTTGCCGCTGTTGGCAGGTGTAGCTGTAAAGTTTGTTACCCCTTTAAAGCTACTGGTGCCGGGTGCCCAACTGGCGTAACCCGATTGATTGAGGGTGATTTGTGCCTGTGCAGCAAAGGTCATCAGGCTAAGAGCTGATAGTGTAAAGATTTTCTTCATTTGTGTTTGGTTTAAAAGTTGAAAATAATAGTCGTTTATATAATGTACGGGGCAATGTTCTGAAATATTGGTTTTTTGTTCTGAAAAACTAGGTGCCAACGCCCTGTATGTACTGGGAAACCTAGAAAAGTTGTTAAATAATGTATATGATTTATTCCTATTAAGAGCAATAGCCGAAATGCCCCAACTAATGGTTACTTTTGTACTCCGTTTTTTGCGGGGTTATTTAACTAAAAACATAGCCGTATATAATAAATGGCATTACTTGGTAACCTAATATCGCGTTCTCTGCGTTTACGCAAGCAGTTCAACCTGCCGGTAGCCCCCCCTTATAAATATCAGCGTCATACGCTGCGCCAGCTTTTAGAACGTGGCCAGTACACTAAATTCGGTAAGCATTACGGATTTGATAATATATTAGCTGAAGAAATAGACTTCATTAAAGCCTATCGCGAACGTGTGCCTGTGCATACTTATAACGATATGCACGCCCGCTGGTGGTACCGCTGCCAGGAGGGGGAAGAAAATGTGGCGTGGCCGGGCAAAGTGAAGTATTTCGCACTAAGTTCGGGCACTTCAGAGTCGGCCAGTAAGCATATCCCCGTTACTAAGGATATGATAAAGTCTATAAAGAAAGTAGGCTTTAAGCAACTATACAGCATGGTCGACTTTAATGTGCCGCCTGCTTCGTTCACCAAAGGGGTATTGATGCTGGGAGGCACTACGTCGCTGTACGAAAAAGCGAATGGTGGTTATTATGAGGGCGATATGAGCGGCATCAGCGCCAAGAACATGCCCCGCTGGATATCGAACCTGTTCTACAAACCGGGACAAAAAATATCGAAACGCCCGCATTGGGAAGACCGCATAAAACTAATAGTCCACAAGGCCAAGCAATGGGACGTGGCTACCGTGTGCGGTGTGCCGGCCTGGGTACAAATAGTGCTGGAGCGCGTTATTGAATATCATGGCGCCAAACACATACACGAAATATGGCCCAACCTGAGTATATACATACATGGCGGCGTATCGTTCGAGCCATATAGGGAAAGCTTTCAGAAACTGTTGGGTAAACCAATTACCTATATAGAAACCTACATGGCTTCTGAAGGCTCTTTTGGTTTCAAGGCACGTCCCGGTAACCATGGTATCAAACTGGTGCTGAACGCCGGCATCTTTTATGAGTTTATACCATTCAATTCCGACAATTTTGACGAGGACGGTAATCCGCTTCCGAAGCCTGAATCGTTCTTGATACATGAAGTGAAAGAGGGTATTGACTATGCGGTAATGCTAAGTACCTGCTCGGGAGCCTGGCGCTATATAATAGGAGATGTGATCCGCTTTACCGATGCTGTTGAATATGAAATAGCGATAGTTGGCCGTACCAAGCAATTCCTCAGCTTGTGTGGCGAGCACATGTCGATAGATAATATGAACAAAGCGATAGATACGGCAGCGAAAAAGCTGGGTATCACTATACGCGAGTTTACGGTAGCCGGCTTTAAATATGAGAACCTGTTTGCGCACCGATGGTATATAGGCTGCGACGACCCTAATGTGGATACATTAAGGCTGAAAGAGATCATTGACGAAACCCTTAGCGAAGTAAATGATGATTATGCTGTAGAGCGTACATCGGCACTGAAAGAAGTGTTTGTGGAAGTGATACCGAACGATGTGTTTTACGACTATATGCGCTCGATGGGTAAAGAGGGTTCTATGAACAAATTTCCCCGTGTTATGAAAGGTGATGTGCTGACAAATTGGGAGAATTATCTTGCCGAGCACAACATCGTTTTAACTAAATAGGTCTTATAACGCTATATGAAGAAGTATGCAGTAATTGTGGCAGGCGGCAAAGGCTTGCGTATGGGTACCGCGGTATCCAAACAATTTCTGCCTCTTCAAGGTAAGCCAATACTGTATCATACCATTAAGGCTTTTGTAGATGCTTATGCTGATGTGCAACTGATACTGGTGCTGCCGCCTGATCAGGTAAGCTACGCACAGATGGTTTTAGAACATTTTTCTGAACGTATTGATGTGACTATTGTTACCGGTGGCCCAACCCGTTTTCATAGTGTACAGAATGGATTGAAAGAGTGCAGCGAAGACTCAGTGATATTTGTACATGATGGCGTACGGCCTTTGGTTACAGTCGGTCTTATACAACGCTGCTACGAACAGGCTGTTGCGAAAGGTACCGCTATACCTGCCATTGCTGTAAGCGATAGTATGCGATTGGTGGATGAGAATGACAGCGAACCGATAAGCCGCGATGCACTGCGCATTATACAAACCCCGCAAACCTTCCGTGCCGATATTTTGCTGCCTGCATTTGCACAGGGGTACTCGGAAAAGTTTACCGATGAAGCTACCGTAGTAGAAGCCAATGGCATGAATGTTGACCTCATAGAAGGTGAGCGCAGCAATATCAAAGTCACTACACCGGAAGACCTGTTAATTGCGGAAGCGCTCTTGCAAAGTCAAAATGCAAAAGTTAAAAGTTAAAATAATATTCCTGCTTTCTTTATTTGTAACTGTTGTTGCGAATGCGCAGCAACAGGATACCAGCATCTTTAAGTTCCCTATACAGATGGATGCAGTGGTAGTGAAGGCTGCACGTGGTGGCTGGGATGTGAACGCATTTATTCGCCGTGTAAAAAACGATACCACTTTTTATAAAGCCTTCCGCACGCTGCGCGTGGTGCCTTATACTGCTGTAAACGATATAAGGGTTTATGATAAAAAAGGAAAGGTAGCAGCATCGCTATATAGCCGTACCAGACAAAATATAAGCAGGGGCTGCCGCAGTATGCAGGTGCTGGAAGAAAAGACAACCGGAAATTTCTACAAGCGCAACAAAGAATATCGCTACTATACGGCCGAGTTGTATGCATACCTGTTCTTCACCAAAGGGAGCGTATGCGGTGAAAACGATAATGTTAAAGGCGCATTAAATGAAAGAGGGAAGGGGCAGATAGAAAAGAATAAGTACCAGTTAAAGCAACTCATATTTAACCCCGGCAGTAAAATAGCGGGTGTGCCGCTGATGGGCGATAAGGCCGCCATCTTCGAACCGCAAGTAGCTAAACTGTACGATTTTAAATTGTTGTCGGAAGAGTATAATGGGGTGGAATGTTATGTATTTAAAGCTATACCTAAGCCCGGCAAGGAAGGCGATGTGGTGTACGATGAACTGACTACCTGGTTCCGTAAATCGGATTATGCCATACTTGCCCGCGACTATTCATTATCGTACAAAACAATGGTGTACGATTTCAATGTACGCATGAAGGTGCGCACTACTGAAGTAGGTGGTAAGCTATTGCCATCATATATTGACTACGACGGTAACTGGCATGTGTTTTCGCAAGACAGGGAGCGCGTAAAGTTCAGAACCAATCTTACTTACTAGAATTTCCTATATTTACTACATGCTCATCGGCGCACTATCCAAAGCATCAGGGTTCTCTAAAGACACTATCCGCTATTACGAAAAAATAGGGTTGATAGAATTACCCAAGCATGCACGCCGCGATAATAATTACAAAGACTATCCTGAATCAACACTGCAAACATTAAAATCTATCTGCAACCTGAAAAACCTTGGCTTTACGCTCGAGGAGATACGTGAGATACTTATCCGTACCGAGATGCAGGCGCTGGATAGCATTAAAGTATTGCAAATAATAGAGCAGAAGATCATGCACCTCGATATGCAGGTGGATAAGCTACTGCTCTATAAGCACCGCCTGCAACAAGCACAAATGCTGGCTATGGGCGAGAAGGTTAATCACATCATCCCGCTTACGGAAATAAGCATGAAAGCCGCTTAGCTGGCCATTTGGTCAACAATGCCATAGGCAATAGCTTCCTGCGCATCCATCCAGTAGTCTTTGTCAAAATCTTCCTTGATACGCTCCACAGTTTTACCACAATTAGCTGCTAATATCCTTGCGGTCATTTCTTTTGCTTTAGCTATTTGCCGGGCGTGTATCTCTATTTCCCACATCCGTGCACGGAAGCCACCCATGCTGGGTTGATGTATCATTACCTCTGCCAGGGGATATATGTAGCGGTGCCCTTTTTCGCCCGCCGATAGCAATGTTGCCGCCATGCTGGCTGATTGCCCCAGACAATAAGTATATACAGGTGCGGATATGCTTTGCATCATATCGTGTATGGCATTGCCTGCTGTTACCATGCCACCGGGGCTATTAATATAAAAATGTATCGGTTTTTCAGGGTCGATGGCCGATAAGTAGCAGAGCTGTTCTACCAATACTCTTGCGTTGTCTTCTTCTACTGCACCCCAAAGAAATATTTTGCGCTGCTCCAGGTTCTTATTCATTACCTGCTGCATACCTATAATCTGCTGCAGCGTGTTTTCTTTTCCTTTTGGTTCTTCGTTCTCCTGTAGTTTATACTGGTTCATTGCTGTTTTTTAGCAATGATAAAGGGTGGAGTATGGTCTATGGTTTGAGTATTTATTTTAGCGCCATATCATACCTGTGCAATCCATCAGTATATCCGTTCTCCGTTATCATGGTTACTTTAAAGCCATACTGCTCGAAGAAAGTGTAAGTATGTTGCGATGTATCCAGTTCCATAGGGTAGTCACTATATTGTTTCTTCCACACATTAAGGCGGTATTCAAGTAAAGCCCGGCCATAACCTTTGCGATGGAATTTATTATCTACCATACCCCAGGCCATAACAGCATGTTTTGGGTCGACACCTACACCACCGCAGCCCACAGCTATTCCGTTATCTTCTATTACATAATATAGTTCTGCTATTGAGTCGGGGTAAGCATGTACGCCCTTATCCTGCCAGTTTAGCCAAAATTGAAACTGTTCGCGCTCGGGTACGGTGAAATATTTGGGGATATTACTTTCAAATATCTCCATGCAACGTTGGTGGTCGGCAGCTATGTAGGGTCTTATGTTCATTTCTTTAATGTTACCTCTGCTAATATACCAATGTTATATACTTGGCGCGTTTTCTTTGCGTACTTTTGCAGGCTCATGATATCCCCCGCCAGTATACAGGAAGTGCTCAACCGTGCCGACATCGTTGATGTGGTAGGCCAGTTTGTGCGCCTGAAAAAAAGGGGGATCAACTATATAGCCAACTGTCCCTTCCATAATGAAAAGACACCCTCGTTTTCGGTATCGGCAACTAAGGGTATTTACAAATGCTTTGGTTGTGGTAAGGCAGGCAATGTGGTCACTTTTATACAAGACCACGAAAAGCTAACCTACCCCGAAGCTATCCGCTGGCTGGCCGATTATTATAAAATTCAATTAGAAGAAACAGAGCGCAGCCCCGAGCAGCAGCAGCAACAGCTTGCTGAGGAATCGCTCAGGATACTGAATGAATATGCTGCCCAGTATTTCAGCGATATACTACTGAACACTGAAGAAGGCCAGGCAATTGGGTTGAGTTATTTTAAGCACCGTGGGTTCAATAAGAATATAATCGAACGTTTTCGCCTGGGCTATAACCCTGAAAGCGGAGAAGCTTTTTATCGTGAAGCGACGGGCAAAGGGCATAATGCCGCACTGCTGGAAAAAGCAGGGCTAGTGAAAGAGGGACGTGGCAACAGCTACTACGATGTGTACCGTGGCCGTGTGATATTCCCCATACAAAGCATGACAGGCCGGGTGTTGGGCTTTGGTGCGCGTATATTAAAGAGCAACGACCGCGCCCCTAAGTATATTAATACGCCTGAGAATGAACTGTACAACAAAAGCCGCGTGCTGTATGGCATGTACCAGAGCAGGCAGGCTATTGCCAAGCAGGATGAGTGTTTGCTGGTAGAAGGCTATACCGATGTGATATCGTTGCACCAGGGCGGGGTGGAGAATGTAGTATCGAGTAGCGGCACCTCGCTAACAGAAGGCCAGCTGAAAATAATAGGCCAGCTCACCAAGAATATTACCATACTGTACGATGGTGATGCTGCCGGTGTAAAAGCAGCATTACGTGGCCTGGACATGGCGTTGGGGCAAAGCTTCAACGTACAGCTGGTACTGCTGCCTGAGGGAGAAGACCCTGATAGCTATGTGCAGAAATCAGGTGCAGCGAAATTTCACGAATATGTAAAGGATCATAAACAGGATGTGATCAGCTTCCGTATGGAAGTGGGTATGAAAGAAGTGGGTACCGATCCGGTACTGAAATCGAAACTGGTAAATGAGATAGCAGAGAGTATATCGCGCATCAATAAAACAGAAGACTTTGCGCTGCAGAGCCACTATATACGTACCGCAGCCAGCAAGCTGAATGTAGAAGAGGAAGGCTTTGTGAACCTGGTGAATAAATACATTCGCGAGAAGATAGATAAAGACCAGCGCCAGTACCGTAATGATGAGCCCGCACCACTGCCTGAAACAGTTGCCGCCACACAGCAGCAAAGCTATATTGACGACCGTAACAGGGGCGAAGTAGAACAGGAATGGGAACTGGTAAGGATATTGCTGGAGCATGGCCATAAGGGTTATGAAGGCTACCCACATTGTGCGGAAGTGATACAACAGCGTGTAGACCCCGACCTGATAGAAACGGAACTGGCCCGCCAGATATACGATAGCTATTTCAATTACATGAGCACATACCATGTGCATCCTACTACAGCTTACTTTACCAGTTTGCCCGATATCGCCGTGCAACATAAAGTGGCAACATTGCTGCAAACACATACCGATATAAGCCCCAAATGGAAGGAGAACTACGGTATCGAAACTATGCATGGCGACATGAATTATATCAATGAGATAGACAGTACGCTAATGTATTTCGAAATGAAAAAAATAAAGCTGGTACAGTCTAAAGTGCTGGAAATGGTGGGCCAGGAAACAGATATGCTGCGCCTGGGCGCACTCATCAAAAAGCACCTGGAGCTTAAGCAATCGGAGGCTGATATTATGCGCCGCATGGGCACCGTCATTTTTAAAAATCTCCGTAAATAATGGCAAGGGTACTGGCGCTTGATTATGGTAAGAAGCGTACCGGCATTGCCGTTACCGACCCCATACAAATAATAGCCAGCGCGCTGGATACAGTAGATACAGGTGAACTGATAGGCTACCTGAAAAAATATATGACTGCCGAACCGGTGGAATTAGTACTTATCGGTTATCCCCTGAATATGGACGACAGTCCAACTGATGCCACGCCGCTGGTAGAAAAATTCATTGGCAAGTTTCAAAACGTGTTCCCATCGTTACCAATTCGAAAAGTAGATGAACGTATGACATCGCACATGGCATCGCAAGCCATAGCCCAAATGGGCCTTAAGAAAAAAGACCGGGAACGTAAAGAGCTGATAGATGCGGTGAGTGCAGTTATTATGCTACAGGAATATCTTGAAAACCCGCGCTAATTCGTACTTTTGCAGCCAGAAAATAATAAATATATACGAATGGTGTTGCCAATTGTAGCTTACGGACATCCTGTTTTGCGTAAAATGTGTGAAGACATCACACCCGAATATCCTGAGCTAAAGAAACTCATTGCCGATATGTGGGAAACCATGTACCACAGTAATGGTGTAGGTATTGCCGCTCCACAGGTAAATAAGGCTATACGCCTGTTCGTTATCGATACCGAGCAGATAGTGGAAGGCTTTGATGAAGAAGATAAGAAAAAGTACCCCAATGAAGAACCTGTAAAGCAGGTATTCATTAATGCCCATGTTATTGAAGAAAGTGGCGATAAATGGGCGTATAATGAAGGCTGCCTGAGCATACCTAAAATAAGGGAAGACATACAGCGGCAGGCTAAAGTGAAGCTGCGCTATATGGATGAAAATTTTGAAGAACAGGAGAAGGAATTCCATGGCATTACCGCCCGGGTGATACAGCATGAGTACGATCATATTGATGGCAAGCTTTTTATAGACTATCTACCGTCACTTAAAAAGCGCCTGATGAAAAAGAAGCTGGATGATATTAGCAGCGGCAAGGTGCGGGTTGACTACAAAATGCTTTTTGTAAAATAAAGCAGTATCTTAACACCACCATTACACATTTTTGGAAAATACGGCCACATATACGGAACAAGAATTGATAACCCTGCTCAGGCAAAGGTCGCAGCAGGGCTTCAGTTATTTGTATAAGCAGTATGCGGGTGTGTTGTATGGTGTTGTAAAAAAGATAATTTATGACGACCAGACTGCGCAGGACGTGCTGCAGGAGGTCTTTGTGAAGATATGGAACAACATAGAAGGGTACGACGCCGGTAAAGGACGTATATATACCTGGATGATAAATATTGCCCGGAATGCCGCTATCGATAAGCTCCGTTCGAAAGGAGAGATTATGAAAGCGAAAATCCAAACGGGCGATGATATCGTAAGTAATATGCAGCAGGGAATGAAGACGGAGCAGCGTACAGATACTATAGGGCTAAGGCAAATGGTAGGAGGGCTAAAACCTGAATATCAAAGTATTGTTGACCTGGCCTATTTCAAAGGCTATACTATGGAAGAAATTGCAAAAACGCTTGACATACCAGTGGGTACCGTCAAGACGCGGATGCGTTATGCCATAAAGACACTTAGAGGTAATTTTGATAATTAAGTAAGAGATATTAGTATTAACTAAAGTGAATATAAAGGAGTACATAGAATCGGGCATATTAGAAGCCTACGTGCTGGGAGCGCTTTCGGAAGAAGAGCACCGCGCCGTAGAGGCAGATATTGCCCAATATCCTGAGTTGAAACTGGAAGTGGATGCTATTGAAGGTGCGATGCTGCAATTTGTGCAGTCGGCCTCAGTAGAGCCACCAGTTGAACTACAGGATAAGATATGGAACTCGCTGCAGCAAGAGCAGGGCGAAGAGAAAGCAATACCTTTTACGCAACCCGCTATAGCTGAAGAGAAGCCAGGGCCTAAAACAATACCATTAGTGTCGGCGCCTGCGGCTAATACACGATGGGCAAGTGCTGCAGTTTGGGTGGCATTGATAGGCAGCCTGCTGGTGAATTTATTGCTTTGGAGCCAAAAGAATAAAGCCGATAAACAATTGGCGGGTGTGCAGCAGCAGATAGATACTATGTCGGCCAACCAACAGGCGCTGGCAGCTAAGATAAATGCTTATGAACAGGAACGTGCCATGCTTGCGAAAGTGGACATGATGCCTGTAGTAATGCAAAGCGCGCAACCGGGCCACGAAATGGCGGGTATGATGTACTGGAACAAAACAAAAGGCGAGGCTTATGTTTCTATGTCGCACATGCCAATGCCACCTACGGGCAAACAATACCAGCTATGGGTAATACAAGATGGCAAGCCTGTAAGCATGGGTACCATACCAAACGAACTGGTATCGAATGGTGGTATGCAAAAAGCAGGTATGCTGGTTACAGGCGGACAAGCATTCGCTATATCTCTGGAAAAAGAAGGTGGTAACCCAACGCCTACCGAAGTAATGGTGATGGGTAAGATACCAGTGTAATAAAATAAAAGAATGAGATATAAGATATTTGCCCGCTAGCCGGGCTTTTTTATGCCTGCAATTTTAACAGCAACACACTGGCAGTACCCAGTATATGGTGATTTACCAGTAAGATATATTTGATACTTTCCCGATTGCCTTTGCGTTGTATCAGTTCGGCAGGCACTTCCTGTTTTTCGAATAAATAGGTGGCCAGCCATATTGCAAACCCCGAGCTTGTATCGTATTCGCCTGTTGTATGTTTAAAAGCGGCAATGGTTGTTTCATCACTCATTATTGCTTTGGCAGTATTGTATATCCACTCATGCCTGCTGTCGCCACTCATGCCGCAAAGTAACACATCAACATCGCTCTGTTGCAGGCCCGCTTGCGCCAAGGCTTCTTCTATTGCATCCTGTATATTATCCATATCAGGCTGCTGTAACATGTTTACATATTCTATACTGCAAATAGCACCCTCACTTCTATTGCTAACAGTGAAGAAGCTAACACCTTCGCCACCAATAGTGCCTTCAGTATCGTTATACTGCAATAATGCTTTACTATTTATTTTTTCCTTTTTCCAGTAGTTGATCTTATCCTTTATAGTATAATAGTCTTGCGACATTTCGTCGAAGCATCCCAATAGCACATTCATCTTTTTTTCTGTATCAGCCAGCATTAGTTGTGCATCCAGCAAGCAAAGTTCGAAAGAAAAACCACGGTGTACATAGGTCTGGTTGTAGCCTGTGCATTTGGTTTGCATGGCCAGCCAGCCGTTAATGGAATTGTAGGTGCTTTGTATAAAATAAGTAGGGTTCAGGGCTTCTTCTTTGTATGCTATCATGTCCGTCAGGAAGCGTTCTGTATCTGTTACGCTGCCTTTGCTGGTGCCTACTATTATGGCGTCGGGTTGTTCAATATTGGCTTTTTGCAACGCCTGTACACCTGCACTGATACCCATTTTTATAATGCGGCTCATACGGCGTATAGCCACCGGGTTTATGAATTTGGTATAGTCAGGGTCGGTAACAAACAACCTGTTATCATCACTTTCCAGTACAGGCTTCAGGAAGCTGTTCCCTTCAAATGTTTGTTGGGGGGATATGGCGCTGGCCGATAATATGTATAACGGTTGTTGCGTCATGCTTTGCTGAATACTAGTGAAACATTGCTGCCACCAAACCCAAAAGAATTGCTAAGGGCATGTCGGGCATTGTTAGCTTTTAATATGGTAACAGGTTGTATGCCGATGTCTTCCATCGGTGTAGTGAAATTAAGATTAGGCCATGCAATATTGTTTTGCAAGGCCAGTAGGGTAAATATAGCTTCTATGCTACCTGCTGCAGCCAGTGTATGCCCCGTAAAAGGTTTAGTAGAGCTGAATGCAGGCACATTGCCAGCAAACAATTGTTCTATGGCTTTCCCCTCGGCGCTGTCGTTGTTTTGCGTAGCGGTGCCATGTGTATTTATATAGCCGATGTCCGATGGCTGCAGCCCTGCTTTATCCAATGCCTGCCTCATTGTGCGTACCGCGCCCGATCCGTCGGGTGCTGGTGCGGTGGGATGGTAAGCATCGTTGGTATTGCTATAGCCCGATAGTTCAGCTAGTATTGTAGCACCTCTTTCTTTTGCTGCGCTTTCGCTTTCCAGTAAAAGATAGCCTGCACCTTCTCCCAGGTTCAGGCCCATACGGTTTTGGTCGAACGGACGGCAAAGTTCTTTATCTACATTTTTCAGCGTATTAAAGCCATTCAGCGTGTAGCGGCTCATAGCATCGCAGCCGCCGCATATAGCGCGTTTCACCATGCCTTGTTTTATCATGCGTGTACCCAATATCAGTGAATTGGCTGAAGAGGAACATGCAGTGCTGATGGTTGCCATAACAGGCTGCAGGCCGAAATGCCGGGCTACGTTTAGTGTACTCTCCGCACAATCCAGTGTATCGATATACTTTATGAAATCGCCATCAGTTTTATCTGAGAGAAATTCCGGGTACATATCTTCCACACTGCACATGCCGCCTACAGTGTTAGCATTGATAAAGGCAAACGGTTCCTGCTGCAATAAAGAGGGTGCTATATCTTTCAGTACTTCTTTGAATGCTGCCAGTGCCAATAACGTAGTACGGGTATATGCCTGGTTTTTATCCAGGTCAAGCAGGTTTGTCAGCTCATCGTCTGATAGCTTTACCTCACCCAGCAAAAAATCGTTGGCGTGTACTGTTTGCAGGTATTTAATGGGGCCAATACCTGTTTGGCCCTGCTGCAAAGCTTGCAGGTTTGCCTTTATACCATATCCTAAAGCGGAAATAACGCCCAGCGATGTAATGACAACTTTTTCCGCCATCGCAGTAAGAGGTTAGATTTTGCGGTGCGTCTGTATATAGTCAGCCATCGATTGTACTGACTCCAGTACCTTTCGGCCTTCGCGGGCATCTTCTATTTTAATGCCATAGTTACGTTCCAGCAGTACCATCAACTCTAAAGAGTCGATGCTATCCAGTCCCAGGCCTTCGCCAAACAACGGTGCATTGTCATCAATATCTTCAGGTTTCATGCCTTGCAGGTTCAGGGCTTCAATTATTTGTTGTTTAAGCGTCAGTTTAAGGTCTTCCATAAGAGTGTCTCTGTGCCGCAAATTTAAGAATATTGGCGGCTTTTCCATATTTCAATAAAATTGTGCCCGTTATGCGTTTTTTAGTTGATCATTACCCAGTTAAAGCCAAAGCGGATCATAAAATCCTGCGTAGGGTAACCCGGTGCGGTAATAGTATTGCGGGCTATGAAAGTTTGCAGTTGGTCGGCCATGAAATAGGCGCGGAAGCGCTTCACTTTAAAATTGAAGAAAATGGATGCCTCGGGTGTGTTGCTAACCGTGTAAGTATTTTGATAATAAAAGCGGTTGAAGAAAGGAGAATATCCCGTAGGCTTGTAATTGCTATGATACCTTACCTCTGCACCCGTAGCTATTTTCAATGCGTTTTTCAGTATGTAACGTTCCAGGCTCAACTGGTGCCTGCCCATTAGTTGTGGTACATTCAATGGGGCGTCGCCTGCCACCTGCTGCAGGGCTATTTCATTATCCAGCACCACGCTGCGCCATTTAAAAACTTTGCGCAGGGTTAGCTGGCTTACGTTGAAAGCGGTAGTGTACTGGTCGGGTAGTTGTTGTTCGTTCAGGTAAATATAATTGGCAACCAGATAATTGCTGAAACCTACCGATAATTTCAGCCGGTCTATATCCAGCTTGGCATATAGTTGCGTTATACTTTCTTTATCGAAGCTTTGTGTTATGGTATCGTAGGCGCTTTGGTAATAGCGGTATGCATAAGGCGCATGATTAATGTTTTGTTTGGCACCCGCTACAATAGTACCAAAGTTCTCGCCTATTCCTTTTCCTACTTCTCCATTTATTACCGAGCTTCCAATAGCTTCACCGGCTACATAAAATATAGCGTTGGCTTTATACTCCCATTGTCCTGTTTTCAGCGCCTCTTTTTTTAGTTCGCCTACCAGGTAGTTGCTATATAGCCCTTCGCTTTTATTGCCGGTAGCATATTCGGTATTGAAATTATCGTAGCGTATGCCCAAACCCGCGTTGAACGATAAAGGGTTTTCTTTCTTGCCAACAAACCCATTTAGTAAAAAGCGGTTATCCAGCATCAGCCATTTTTGTACTACCGATACCGTGTCTTCGCCGTTAGCACTAAAACTTTGATTGATAAAATCTACATATCGCAGCGAATCGGGCCGGTAATCTTTATACGCATGTTTCTCGCTGCTTATTTGCAGGCGGTGGCTAAGGCCAAAGCGCGGGGTTAGCTCTGTGCGATATGATGTTGAATCCTCGCTGTATAAAGTGTCGGTTTTGCCGAACGTATAGCTATGGTTAAGGATAATGCTAAACTCCCTGAGCATATTGCTTACCGATGAGCGCCTGTTGCTGCTGCTATTGCCATAAGCGTCGTTTTGAAAGCGTACGGGTATGGTTTGGCGGTCGGTATAATCGGAGCTTAACAGCAGGCTGTCGCCACCCAGTATGCCCCCGTTTTCATCTTGCTGCTGCTTATTGTACACAATGCCTGCAAACAGGTTGTAATGTTGGTTCTTGCTTTGATAATTGGTTGTTACATTGCCATTATCATCGTTGGTGCGTTGTATATGGTAAAAACCGGGCGATGTGAGCTTGCGGTACTGTACGGCAATATTCCAGTTGGGTCGTATGTTCTGTGTATGAAATATTTCGGCATTTTGCTCCAGCTTGCCGCCCAGCTGAAATATAAAATGCGAATAAGGCCTGTTGGTATTATAATACAGCAGGCTATCTACATTATATCGGTACACATCGAAGATATGATACCCCAGGGTAGGCCCTAACCTGTATTCGGGCGTAAAAAGCAGGCTGCGCGATGGCGTACCCAGGTTACCAAGATCGCGGTACCAAGGCTGGCTGAAAGGCCTGCGATGAAAGGTATGCAAGGTTGTATCGGGGGTGTATATTTTTTCGGAATATACCTGTCGGTAAGACACTTTTGCGTTGTAGTTCTGCCATTCATTGGTATTGGTCTTGCTGCTGTTGGTGTCGCGCTGCGGAGCATTGCTAAGCGTAAGCGGCGAGCCCGGCTGCTGCGTTTGTGCTAATGCATTTAAGCATAGGCACATAGTTAAAAATAAAAGCCCTGCTGGGCGGTACAGTCGATACCTCAAAACAAACAATGGTGTTAATGAAAGAATGCGCGCAAAGTTAATGTTTAACACTTATATCCTTTCTATAAGCCCATGTACCAGCTTTGCAAGCTTGGGGGCAGCTGCGTTGGCGGCTTCCAATACTAGTTCGTGCGTTATGGGTTCAATATGCCCGTCGATACATACATCGGTAATGATACTGGCGGCAAATACCTGCAGCCCATCGTGTCTGGCTACTATTACTTCCGGTACGGTACTCATCCCTACGGCGTCGGCACCAATAATGTTCAGCCATTTATACTCAGCTTTTGTCTCAAATGTGGGGCCCGATAGGGCCGCATATACACCTTCATGTACATTAAATCCCTGCTCAGCAGCTATTGCCCTGGCTTTTTCCAGCAATGCTAAACTATAAGGTTCCATCATATCAGGAAAACGTACACCCATCCTTTCATCATTTTGCCCGCGTAGCGGGTGTTCGGGGAAAAGGTTGATATGATCATTAATAAGCATGATATCGCCAATGGTAAAGCCTTTTTTCATGCCACCGGCAGCGTTCGATACGATAAGGGTGTGTATGCCCATTGCTTTCATTACTCTTATGGGGAATGTTACCTGTTGCATATCGTACCCCTCATAGTAGTGGAAACGCCCCGCCATCATCACTACCTTTTTGCCGGCCATAGTACCAAATATCAGTTTGCCGGTATGGCCTTCCACACTAGAGTGAGGGAAGTTAAGTACTTCAGTATAAGGTATTTCTGATTCTACCTCTACCATATCGGCAAGGCTGCCCAGACCACTACCTAATATAATGCCAATTTCAGGTATGGTTTTAACTGTTTCTTTAAGTATGGCAACTGTTGCATGCACTTGTTCATAAAGGCTCATTATATAAGTATTACTATATTTTAAGTTGTAAATGTAATTCAATTACTCTTGAACACTTGTACGTAAATTTGTGCCGCAAAAGATGATGACTTATGACTAATAAGAAAAAAGTAGTGATCTTAGGCGCGGGTTTTGCCGGCCTTCAACTGGCCCGCAGAATAAAGAACAGTGAGTACGATATAACAATCCTCGACCAATATAATTTCCACCAGTTTCAGCCATTATTTTACCAGGTGGCTACAGCACGTTTAGAACCTAGCTCTATATCTTTCCCCCTGCGTAAAGTTTTTCAACGCAAACAAAATGTACACGTACGTGTGGAGAAGATAGAAAAGGTAGATACCGCTAATAACTTGGTGATAACTGAAAATGAACAATTCAGTTATGACTACCTGGTAATAGCTACAGGATGCACCAGTAATTTCTTTGGGAATAAGAATATTGAAAAATATGCTTACCCGATGAAATCGACGCCGGAAGCAATAACCTTGCGCAACCGCATACTGCTGAACTTTGAAGACGCGCTGGACCCTACCAGCAACCTTGAAGAGATAATGAATATAGTGATAGTGGGAGGTGGCCCTACAGGTGTTGAACTGGCAGGCTCGCTTGCCGAGATGAAAAAAAATGTTTTACCGCGCGACTATCCCGATATGGATTTCAGCAAGCTGAATATCCACCTGCTGGAAGGTGGCCCCGCAACACTGGCGGCTATGAGTAAACCCTCGCAGGAAAAATCGCAGCAGTACCTTGAACGCATGGGCGTGCAAGTGTGGTTAAATACCATAGTGGAAGATTACGATGGCAGGCAGGTAAAACTGAAAGATGGCCGTATCATACAATCGCGCAACCTGATATGGGCCGCAGGCGTGACGGGCAATGTGCCCGCAGGCATCGATAAAGAGTTATTAGTAAGAGGCAACCGGATAAAAGTGGATGAGTACCATAAAGTAACTGGCCTTAATAACGTGTATGCGCTGGGCGATATAGCCTATATGGAAACACCTGAATGGCCTAAAGGCCATGCGCAACTGGCCAATGTAGCCATAAACCAGGCCAAGAACCTGGCGCATAATATGAGGCAATTGCTGAATGGCAAAAACCTTAGGAAGTTTACCTACAAAAATCCGGGCACTATGGCCACTGTTGGTAAACGTAAAGCAGTGGTCGATCTGCCATTCATTAGCTTTCAGGGTGTGTTTGCATGGCTGGTATGGATGTTCCTGCACCTGATGCTGATAGTAAGTGTAAAGAACAGGCTGATCATTTTTATTAACTGGGCAATCAGCTATTTCACCAACGATACAACACTAAGGCTGATATTATTACCTACGCGGAAGCAGGTAGAGCTGGCAAAAGAGCATAATGAATATGACGATGAAAACATTGCTGTTTAAGCAATGCCAATATGCTGTACCAGCATGCGTTTAGCAACCGGCAACAGTGTTTCGTTAAGCGGTAATGCTAATGGCGACTCTACGCTATACACAGCCGGTGTAGGTAAATCGCGGTTCAGGCGTACTATATCTCGCTTTATTTGTTCGTAAGTATTAGCAGTGGTTTTGTTCCAGCTATCGATGTACTGAACATGCAGACCTCTAAAGCGTGCGGACTGGTGTTCGAACAAAGTAATAGTATAAGCATAGGCACGCACTTCTGTATATTTACCATACCGCAACAGCATATAGCCTTCGTTTTTATAAAGGGGCATAATGCCCACGGGTTCTATGCGCATCTGTTTTTCTATAAGGTCGTATAGTTCTGCGCCATTGCTTATCGTGCCTTTCATTTGGCCCACGCCAAAATCAACAATTTGTTGCAGCTCCTGCATCAGGTCATCATCGTCTATCATTTTTTTATACACAAGTTCCAGTTCCTGTAGCTTTATATGGTCAAGCTGTTTGGGGAAACTATTTTCCATTAGTTTCTTGTTGTCGCGAAAACTTACCAGGTTGTTGTAATGAAAAACGATATCGGAAAGCTGCGGGTATAGTTTGCTTTCGTTGAAGTATTGGTTTACCTCTTTAAGGTAAGCCAGCAAGCGGTATTTCTGCAATTCAAAATCTATATAACCTTCTATGAACCATGTGTCACTTAATACCATAACCTAAAGTATTATATCCTAATTTACACAAACAAATGCAGTGCCACAAGTAGTAATGAAAAAGTAAAAATTTCAGAAATAACTATTACTATGCTAAGGTTGTTTCAACTACAATAGGGTTAGTCAGTATTTCGTGTATAGGGCATTTATTGGCCATGTATAATAAACGTTCTGTCTGTTCCTGGTCCAGTTCGCCCTCAAGTTTTATTTTCCGGGTCATGGTGGTTTTTTTAGCTTCTTTATCCCTGTCAATGGTAACTGTAGTTTCTATTGTTCGCAACCTCCAACCTTTCCTGTTGGCATACATGCGTAGTGTGATACAAGTACACGAGCCTAGGGATGCGGCCAGTATTTCTTCAGGTGTCATGCCCTTATTTTCGCCGCCGTCCGATATGGGTTCGTCTATAAAAAGTGTGTGATGGTCGGATGTTATTACTGTAATATATGTATCGATGCCAATAGTGGCTGTAATGGTCTTCATAATAATGAATGTACTGAATTTGTTACAGGTGCAGATCTAAAAAATAAAAGCCGGTATCCCACTTGTCCTTATCATTAGTTGTCTGCTGATATTCTTTATGTACTACATCGCCTTTTATAATGGGAATAGTATTTTTAAAGTAAGGTGCATTATATACAAAAGTGTGGAACTCCCCATACTCACCACAGGGATCCACATTTGCAGGCAGTTCATTCAAAAGGTTTCTGTCTATTTTTCTTCCCAGCATTTCTTTACCTAAAAATTTCTGGTTCACGCATACTATCATCGCTTCAATACCTGTGTCTTCAAGCATACCTACCAGTTCTTTAGTGTCTTTCTTCCATAGCGGGAATGCTGCCTGTATGTCAGCAATACTCAATTGCTGCTCACGGTACGTTCTCAGGTCTTCTAGAAAAATATCTCCAAATGCAGCGCCTTCAATTCCTTCTTGTTTCATTTGTGTAAGTGTTTGCAACATTTCAGCTTTATACGTTTCATCGTCCGGCGCTTCGGGCAGATATATTTTTTTCAGCGGCATGCCCATAGCGGCGGCTTGTGCATCCAGCAGTTCTTCACGTACGCCATGCATTACTATGCGGTTGTAGTTCTTGTTTACCGTAGTGAGGAGTTGTGTTACATTATATTCAACGCTTTTCGAGAGTAGGTGATATGCCAGCGCCGCGTCTTTGCCCGAGCTCCAGTTGAGTACTATATTCTTTTTATCAGAGTGGTTGGTATTCATCTTAGGCAAAACAAAATATTGTTTTTTAATTTTTAGCATCTAAATTACAACTCATGCCGTATGCAATTGTAACAGGTGCTACCCAGGGTATTGGGAAAGCTATTGCGGAAAAGCTGCTGGATAATGGTTTTTCGGTGGCTGTATGTGCGCGTAGCCTTACCGATCTTCATAAGGTAGAAAATGAGTGGAAAGAAAAATATCCTGCTGCTCAAATAATAGCACACCGTGCCGACCTTGCCATTAAGCAGGACGCACTCAATTTCGTAAAACAGGTATTGGCTCATTTCGATACTATAGATGTGCTGGTGAACAATGCAGGGTTATATTTCCCCGGTAAGCTGGCCGATGAGCCGGAAGGCCATCTGGAAACGTTAATGAATATTAACCTGTTCAGCGCATATCATATTACGCGGCAGGTGTTGCCCCGCATGAAAAGGAATGCCGGCTCGCATATCTTCAATATGTGCTCGGTTGCCAGCCTTCGCGCATACCCAAATGGTGGTGCGTATAGTATTACTAAATATGCCTTGCTGGGCTTTTCCGATAATCTGCGATATGAGCTCATGACGGAGGGCATAAAAGTTACTTCTATTTGCCCTGGTGCTACCTATAGCCGCTCTTGGGAGGGTAGCGGTATAGCTCAGGACCGTATTATGAAAGTAACAGATGTTGCCGATGCACTTTGGTCTGCATATTCGCTTTCTCCTTCAGCTAATGTGGATAACATTATACTGCGGCCACTGCAAGGAGATATATAATTTCTTTTTTAACTAACCTTTAACCGAGCGGGTTGAGATACACGACTACTTCAATTTATTTTTGTAGTTGATAGAAATGAGACTTTCAAATTATTACCGGCAGTTACACCTAACCTGTTTGTTCATACTTTCAGGTTGCAGTGCGTGGGCGCAAAATGTGGTATTTTCCGCATCGGCCAGTGCAGGTAAAATAGGTGTGCAAGATCAGTTACAGGTCACCTACACTATTCAAGATGCTACCAACCTGCAAAGTTTAATTCCGCAGGGTCTCAATAAAGATTTTGAGATAGCGGCGGGCCCGTTTCAGTCGCAAAGCAGCCAGATATCTTATGTAAATGGCCGCACCACCCAAACCGTCAACGTATCGCTTACTTACGTACTTGTTCCCAAGCATACGGGCAACCTTACGGTGCCTTCAGCTATTGCCAAAGATGCGGAAGGGCATTCCTATCAATCTAATGCGATACCGGTACAGGTAGTGCCCGGTAGCCTGGTACAAAGGCAGCCGCAACAACAACAACAACGCAGCCGCGATATTTTTGATGAAGATCCCTTTGTGGCAATGATGCAGCAACGCCAAAGGCAACTGCAGGCTATGCGCCAGCAACAATACCAGCAGCGCCAGCAACAGCAGCCCCAGGCTTCTGCGGTAGCACCAACTACCACGCAGGAAAATTTAGGTAAAGACCTCTTCATAAGAGTGAATGTGGACAAGAATAAAGTGCATGTGGGTGAACAGGTCACTGCCACATATAAACTTTATTCGCGGGTGCCTATGAATGTGGCTATTTCTAAGCTGCCAACACTCAATGGTTTCTGGACGCAAGATTTTGAACTGGCTAAGCCGAATATAAAGCCGGTAGAAGAAATAATTGACGGTAAAAAATACCAGGTATTTACACTGAAAAAATCGGCGCTCTTCCCGCAGCAAACAGGTACGCTCGAGCTGGATCCCGCTGAAGCAGAAGGTGTGGCGCGTATAGTGCAGCAGGTAAAGCGTAATAATCCTTTTGCTGATGACCCGCTTTTTGGCAGCCTTATGATGAACGATCCGTTCTTCAACGACGATTTTTTTAATTCAGTTTCGTACAGGGATGTAAAAGTGCACCTGAAAAGTACACCTGTGAAAATTGACGTATCACCATTGCCCGCAGAAGGTAAACCTGATGAATATGGTGGCGCCGTGGGGAGATTTACTATCGATGGTAAAATTGATAAGACGGAACTTACAACCGATGATGCGCTGAACTATAAGCTAACTATTACAGGCAGCGGCAACCTGAAGCTGATACAGGCGCCTGCGCTTAAACTGCCTAACGGGCTGGATGCTTTCGACCCTACGATAATAGATACTATTACCGGGCGTACAACTACCATTAGCGGTTCAAAAATTCTTACTTATGCAATAAGCCCGCAAACTCCGGGCGACTTCCGGATACCGCCAGTGGCATTCACATATTTCGACCCTCAGGCAGGCAAATATGTAACACTGCAAACACAACCGGTAACAATACATGTGAAACAAGGCAAGAACTACAAGCCCGGCATGGTAGCTAAAAATGTAGCGCTTACCGATATACACGATATAGATACCAGGCCGCTTAATAAGCTTACATACAACAGCAAGCCATTGGTATATACTGTCGGCTACTGGTCGGTATATTCATTGCCTGTATTTGCATTTATAGTGTTGGCTGTATGGCGCAGGCGCGAAGATGAATTATCGAAAGACAGCGTTTTGCTCAGAAGCAGGCGCGCTAATAAAGTAGCATTAAAGAGACTGGCCGCAGCACGTAAACTACTGGAAGAAAATAAGCCACGTTTGTTTTACGATGAAATATCGAAGGCTATATGGTTATACCTGAGCGATAAATTAAGCATACCATTATCTTCACTTTCGCGCGATACTGCATCGCAGGCACTTGCATCTAAAAATCTGCCCGCGCCTTTGCGTGAAGATATTAAGCAACTGGTAGATGAATGTGAACTTGCATTATATTCACCTGCGGGTGCTGCCCAGCAAATGCCGCAAGTGTATCAGCAGGCAATAGAGGTCATCAGTAAACTCGAAGATTTTTTCAATACAAAAGCATGAGACGTTTAGCATATATCTTATTACTGTTGCTTGTAACAGGCTATACCGCTTTTGCCGATAGCTATAATGCCGGCTGGTGGAAAAAAGCCAATGGTTACTACAGCTCCAGGCAATACGATAGTGCATTATTTTACTTTGAAAAGATAGCCGCAATTTCTCCGGGCGATGCAGTAGTGTATTACAATCTCGGCAATACATATTATCGTCTTAACCAGATAGGCCCTGCTGTGCTTAACTATGAGCGCGCACTTAAGCTAAGGCCTTCATATAAAGAGGCGCAAGATAACCTGCTGGTTGCGCAAAGCCGCATACCCAACCGTATAGCAGCTATGCAAAATATTTTCTTCGTGCGCTGGTGGCAAAATATTACCGCTGGCAGCAATGCTACTATCTGGGCCGTACTAAGCCTGGTACTATTTATTGGGCTTATTGGCCTTTTACTCGCAAGGCGTTTTGGTAAAGCCAGTAATGTACCGTCGCAGGTAGCTCCTTTTGTTTCTGTACTCTGGTTGCTGGTGTTATTCATCTCGGTAGTGTCGGCAGCTAATAAGCAGAACAGCACTGCCGGCGTGGTAATGCAAAACGATGCACCACTGCTTACCGAACCTGAGAAAGGCAAGATACAGAGCCTGATACCTGAAGGCACCACTGTAAAATGGGAAGCTGAAATTGGTGCGTGGATACAGGTTAAGCTACCTGATGGTCGCGAAGGCTATATACGCAAAGAAGATATATCTAAAATTTGATGCAAGGCTAAAAGTTTCGTTGGTTTGCACTATGGCTTTATATAAGGTAAAAGCTTCATGGTGGCTAAGGAAATTATATAGTAACCTCATTTGGCGCATGCCCGATGACGCCGCTGTATACCTCACTTTCGATGACGGGCCACACCCCACGGCTACTCCTTTTGTTTTAGAGCAACTAAAGCAATACAATGCAAAAGCAACTTTTTTTTGCATTGGTAACAACGTGGCATGCCATCCTGAAATATATAGTCAAATAAAGGATTGGGGGCATACAATAGGCAATCATACATACAACCATATAAATGGCTGGCATGCTACCACCGACCAATATATAAACGACATAGCTAAAGCCGATGAGTTGATTGATAGTAAACTATTCCGGCCACCTTACGGACGAATAAAACGCGCGCAGGCGAATATGTTATTAGAGGCAGGCAGGAAAATATACATGTGGGATGTACTGAGCGGCGATTTTGATGTGGCTCTCTCCCCGGAAAAATGCCTGGAGAATGTCTTGCAAAATATAGGCCCCGGCTCTGTTGTGGTATTTCACGATAGCACCAAGGCCTGGCAAAGAATGAGCTATGCATTGCCGCGTGTATTAGAATATTGCAAACAAAAAAACTGGCAAATGAAATCTTTGCCTGCACAATAAAAGATGTTTATAGACACACACACACATTTGTACGATGAGCAATTGATGACGGAAGAACTGGCTATGATACAGCGCGCCCTCGATGCAGGGGTCAATAAAATGTACATGCCCAATTGCGATAGTACAACTATTGATGGAATGCTGCTACTTGCCGATAAATATCCCGATAGTTGTTTGCCTATGATGGGGCTGCACCCATGCTATGTAAAAGACAACTATAAAGATGAACTGGCGATAGTTAACGAATGGCTAGGCAAAAGAAAATTCGCAGCAGTGGGGGAGATAGGGCTCGATTACTATTGGGATAAAACCTATGTGCCGCAGCAAAAAGAAGCTTTTGAAATACAGATAGACTGGGCCTTGCTGCAAAATATACCTATTGTCATTCACAGCCGCGAATCAACGCAGGATTGTATAGATATTGTACGTAGGAAACAGAATGGCAAGTTGAAAGGGATATTTCATTGCTTCAGTGGCAGCCTGGAGCAGGCAAAGCAGATCATTGATATTGGTTTTTACCTGGGTATTGGTGGCGTGGTTACATTCAAAAAAGCAGGCCTTGCTGAAATAGTGCAGCAACTACCGCTTGATAATATAGTGCTGGAAACAGACGCGCCATACCTTGCGCCCACGCCATACCGTGGCAAAAGAAATGAAAGTGCCTATATACCATTGATAGCAGATAAGATAGCGGAACTAAAGCAAGTAAGTGTAGAAGATGTGGCTCGCATCACCACCGCCAACGCAGAAAAAGTTTTCCCTATATAGATTTAATGTGTACATCTGCAACCTTTCACGGAGAGGTGCACGAGTGGTTGAAGAGGTACGCCCGGAAAGTGTGTAAACGGGAAACCGTATCGAGGATTCGAACTAATTCTTGAGCGAACACGGTGAGCGAAAAATCCCTCCCCCGCCGCTTATTATATATTCGAATAAATAGGTTATGTTTAGATTTGAAAAATTACACGAAGAGGTGCGAGAATGGATCAAGAGGAAAGC
>CAMLFX010000040.1 GCA_946479435.1 uncultured Sphingobacteriales bacterium
AGACCTAATCATATTGAAACAGTAACCAATGCTGAAAATGTTGTGAATATAGATGTGACTTTTGCCGGCAGGAAAGAGATCGTAACATCCAAAGATTTCAGGGGTGGTAATGTACATACTACATTTGGTGGGGTAGAACTGAACCTGGTACAGGCAGAAACCATAACACAACCTATAGTGCTGAATGTAAAGGTTTCATTTGGCGGGGTAGAGCTAATAGTACCATCGCACTGGGAAATACAAAATGAAATAGAAACTACACTAGGAAACGTAGAAGACCATAGGGCAATAAGAACGGGTACGTCATCAACAGAAGAAAGAAAAGTGCTCATACTGAGAGGTAGCTGCAGTTTTGGCAGCGTAGAAATCAAATCATATTAATTAAGCATTTAAAACAGTATTTTATGCAGGCATATACAGCACAAGCTATATACAGAATAAAATGCGAAGGCGTGAGGAGTGAGCAATATGAAGAGCAATGGCGCATAGTGTATGCGGATGACGATATAGAAGCCCTGGCTAAGGCGAGAAATATTGCGGCTGAAGAAGAGGCAACTTTTGCAGACAGACATGGAAGGATAATAAACTGGGAATTGGTTGCAATAAAAGACCTGCAACCTATAGAGCTGAAACAGGGAGGTTTGTTGTTTTCAGTACTTAGGGAAATAGAACCAATAGCCGACCCTGTTTGGGCTGAATAGAAATAAATTGTATTGAAATTATTTCAGAAAAATATAAAATGGTTGTTGCCGGTATCGATAGTTTCGATACTGGTAATACATGTTTTTTTCCTGTATTATGAAACAGGCATAGGGTGGGATGATGCGCTTACTGATTCTATTTCCGATACCATTATACTTTCATTTGCATTGTGGGGCACATTCCTGATAGTAGGTAGTTACCCTACACGTGTCGGCATTGTCGTTTATGCATTGATAGTAGGTCTGTTTATGGGTATACTATCGAGCTATGTAGAATGGTATTCGCTAAAGATAATAGAGGGCAGGGATGACCAGAAATACATGAACTGGCTTTTTACTTCATTGCCCGCCCGTTATTTATTCAATTGTATTATATGTATGTGGATATCAACGGTAATAGCTATAAGTAAACGTTCATTGGAGTTCAAGCAAAAATTTCAGCAACAGACCGATGCATCTGTTTTATTAAAAGAAGCAGAATTGTATAAGTTGAGACAGCAATTGCAACCGCACTTTTTATATAATAGCCTCAACTCCATAAGCGCACTTACCATGATACAGCCCGAAAAAGCCCAGGACATGATAGGTAAGCTATCGGAATTCTTGCGTAGTTCTGTGAAAAGAGATACTGAGGAAAGAATAACGATAAATGATGAGCTTAGTTATATACAAACCTATTTGTCTATAGAGTCGATAAGATTTGGTGACAGGCTGAAGGTTGAATTTATAAAAGACGATTCGGCTACAGGGGCAATGATACCGCCATTTTTATTGCAACCGTTGTTAGAGAATGCTATAAAATTTGGACTATACGGAATTACAGGTGCCGTAACAATTAGTATGCATATTGTACAAAAAGATGATGTGCTGTCTATATCCATTAGTAATCCCTACGATCCTCAAACAAGTATGCCTAAGGGTACAGGCTTTGGAATTGAGGGTGTAAAACGCAGATTATACCTTTTGTATGCACGTACCGATTTATTACATACTGAAAGTGACGGACATACATTTACTGCAATATTAACTATACCACAGCATGTATAAAGTAATACTTATTGATGATGAGCCTTTAGCCAGGCAACTCATAAAAACATTTTTGAAGGCATACAGCGAAATAGAAGTAGTAGCTGAGTGTGGCGATGGTTTTGAGGGATTTAAAGCTATACAGGAATTATCGCCGGATCTTATATTCCTGGATGTACAAATGCCCAGGGTAAATGGTTTCGAGATGCTAGAATTGCTGGAAAAGAAGCCATCGGTAATTTTTACAACAGCCTTTGATGAATATGCTGTTAAGGCTTTTGAAGCACACGCCATAGATTATTTACTAAAACCGGTAAGTAAAGAACGCTTTGAAAAAGCGATTAATAAATGGTTAGCGCAAGCTGCAACAAGTATGCAAACACAAACAGTGCATGATATTCTTACTAATAATGTGTATGAAGGTTATCAACATAGAATAGTGGTAAAAGATAATGGTATGATACGCATTATACCGGCACAGGACATACATTATATTGAAGCAAATGATGATTATGTGAAAATTGTAACTGAAGATGGCAGTTACCTTAAAAAAAGTACCTTAAGTCATATAGAACAAAGTCTTGATCCACAACAATTCATACGTGTACATAGATCTTATTTAGTGCCTGTTACACAGCTTTCTAAAATAGAGCCATACGAAAAAGAAAGCCACGTTGCACTGCTGCATTGTGGCTCTAAAGTATTGGTAAGTAAAAGCGGGATGGCTAAACTGAAATCAGTATTAGGCTGGTAATATCGCTATTATATATTCTTCATAAATTCTGTAACGCTTTCCATAACATGGGTTATTTGTGCGTCATTTAATCCATGGTGGCATGCCAGCAACATACCTCCGCGCATTACTTTGTCAGATTCAGGATAACCACCTTTTGCTGCTTTATGAGGTTGGTTTTTGAAACCTGGCTGACGTAAAATATTACCCGTAAATACTGTACGTGTTTGTATATTTCTTTTTTCAAGGAATATTTGTAAGTCGCGGCGTATAAAAGGTGCTGTTTCGCGTATGGTAACTGCGAATGCCAGCCAACCTGTACGTGAGTTAGGCAATTGCTTAGGTAATATAAAATACTCCTCATATTGGCTAAAGAACTCACGCATACGTTTATAGTTTGCAGTACGCGTATCAATATTCTGGGCTAACTTATTTAACTGAACAATGCCAAAAGCTGCACCCATTTCAGATGGTTCTATATTATATCCGGGTTCTTCAAAAACAAATTTAGCATCGTAAGGAATGCCTTCTATTTCTACATTGAACCGGTTCTCTATTTTTTCAGATTCTACAAATAAAGAAGAGCTACGGCCCCAGCTGCGCAATAATCTACCACGATCATAATATGCATCGTTATTTACACATAGCATACCGCCATTGCCTGCGCAATTTATAATGTGTGAACCATAAAAGCTTGTCGTGCTCATGTCGGTAAAACGACCTGAAGAAGATCCGTCAATTTCAGCTCCTAATGTATCGGCTGAATCTTCCAATAAAAATAAATTGTGCTTGTCTGCTATTTCACGAAGGCTTCTCCAGTCGGGTAGGTTACCCATGAGGTTAGGTATAATCATCGCCTTTGTTTTCGGCGTTATCATTTCCTCTACTTTATTTACGTCAAGGTTATAAGTTCCTTCTTCTACATCTACAAATGCCGGAATCCAACCCTTTTTTACTTGTGGTGCTACTGTTGTTGAGAATGTGAGTGCGGGGGTTATTATCTCGGCGCCTTTTTCATAGTCTAAAAGGTCGGCAGCAAGATAAAGGGCTGAAGAACCACTATTGACCATTATGCCATAATTTTTAGCATACAGTTTTGCTATGCGTTCTTCCATTTCACGTACATTCTTACCCATTTGGGTAGAGGTACGCAGCACATTTACTACTGCTTCAATTTCTTCTTCCCCGTGAACAGTTTTGCCATAGGGTACGTGTATGTAATCTGTCTGTAACATTTTTTATGTGTTATATTGTGGAATGCGAATGTAATATATACGTTGCAAATTAGTTAGTTAATGATTTCTCAAAATATGAGTTTAACCTATACTATTTGTTTTGTCTGATTGTGCTGGAGCCTGGTGCAGGTGAAGCCATAGGCGCAGGTATAGGTGGGGTAGCCAGTGCTGTTGGGTCGCCATCAGTATTCAGCTCTACCACTTCGAAGCCAAGCTTTTTTATGTTGTTCATAACTTTTGCTTTATCCCCTACTAGTAGAATGTTTATGTTGTCAACATCCGGAGCATATTGTTTTATGATCGGTTCCAGATCGGCTACAGTCAATTTGTTCAATAGTTCATTTTGTTTTTTAGGGAAATCGGCAGAAAGGTTATATTCTAGAATATTTGATAGAAAGCCGGCTTTTTGATAGCTAAGCTCATATTTCCTTGCTTCACTTTGGCCAATGGACATTTGTGTGAACTTTAGTTCTTCGGGGGTTAAACCATTGGTTTTATACGTTTTCATTATTGAGACTATATCAGCCAAAGCACTATCAGTAGCATTAGCCTTTATACCAGCGCTGAAAAAATAGCTGCCTGTATGTTTATCGGCTGTATAGGCGCTACGGGCACCGTATGTCCAACCTTTATCTTCACGAAGATCAAGGTTTAAGCGGCTGTTAAAGGCACCACCGAAAGGATAGTTGATAATGGATGTTTTATAATGATTGCCTAAAGCATCGTAAGTATTATTGGTTACATAGCCAATGCGGAATTCTGTTTGTGCAGCATTCGGCACATTGATGAAAAAGATTTTAGTTTTTCCTGGCATGGGAACTTTGGCAACCTGTGGCAGGATGATTTTTGTTGCTGGCAATTGCTGTACAAAGTCAATAGCTGCCAGAGCTTGCTTTTCTTCAATATCACCCACAATTATTGCTTTGGCCCCGGTTTTTGAAATGAAGTTCTTGTAGTAATTGTTGATGTCCGATAATTGTATGTTCTCAACTGTTGCTTCAGTACCCTGGTGTGGCCAGCCATATACGCTGCCTCTGCCATACTGTATTTTACCAAAAGTATTACTTGCAATGAACGCTGCCCTGGTTTTTGAATTGCGTAAATTTTCTATAAGCTTACTTTTATTCCTAATAAAGGCGTCTTCGGTAAATTGGGGATGTAACAAACGCTCTTCTGCTAAAGCCATTGTTTTATCCAGGTTTTTTGCAAGTGTAGTAATTGATACTTGTATGTCATCAATTGTTGAGTACACGGATATACTACTACCAAGCTTATCGAGTGCTACACTAAATTGCTCGGCAGTATAATTTTTTGTGTCTTCCTGCATCATGGTGGCAAAAAGATTGGCGAGGCCGGCTTTATCGGCTGTTTCCATCATTTGCCCACCTTTAAATTGCAGGGTAATATTTATAATAGGTACTTCATTGGTTTTTGATCCTATAACCTCAATATTAGATGGCAGATCTTTACGCCAATATTCGGGAACTTTTACTACAGGATTAGTGCCGCTTTGAGGCGTCTTGCTACGATCAAAATTGTCTTTTGCTTTGTTGTATGTTAATGCATCATAACCATAGTTCGGTGCTTTATAACCTGTGTTTGATACTGTATAATTGTCTTTTCCTGCAATATTTTTTTCATCTCCCTTTACAGTTACACTGACTACAAGTGGATTTTGAGATTTTATATATTGGTTATATACGCGCATAACGTCTTCTTTTGTCACGTTTCGGTATCTCTGCAGATCTTTGCCAATATAATTTGCATTGCCTAAAAAGGTTTGGTAAGAAGCTAATTGCGATACTTTTCCCGAAACACTTTCAAGCCCGTATATCGTTTCTGCCTCACGACTATTACGGAATTTTTCTATATCGTCATCCGTTACACCGTTTTTCTCAAAATCGGCAAATATGTCCTGTACTGCTTTTTCAATATCAGACAGTTGTTTGCCTTTAAAGGGAATGATGCTTACAACCAGTTCACCTGAAAGTTCCGTGTTGCTCTGATACATTATAGAGTTAACGGCTATTTGCTTTTTATCCAGGTTTTTATAGAAATACGAGTCTTTGCCCCGACCAAGAATTTCAGCCAGACAATCAAGCGGAGCTTCATCTGAACTGTATGCAGGTACTGTTGGATATACTATACGAAGCATTGGTAATTTCGCATAATCATCCTTCATAGAAATATATCGTTTAGCAGATATTTTAGTCACGGGCACGCGCACAGGTGCAACTTCAGGTCCGCGTGGAATTGCCCCGAAATATTTTTCTGCAAGTTTAAGTACTTCGCCAGTGCTTACATCGCCACCAATCGTCAATACTGCGTTGTTAGGGCCATACCAGCGTAAAAAGAAGTTTTTAAGGTCGTTAGCATTTACGCTATTAAGATCTTCAATGTAGCCTATAGTAAGCCAGGAATAAGGATGGCCATAAGGGTATAGATTTTTGGCTGTCACTTCACTAACCAGGCCATAAGGTACATTGTCATAATTCTGGCCACGCTCATTCTTTACAGTTGCCCGTTGTACTTCAAATTTCTTTTGCGTAACAGCATCCAGTAAAAAACCCATACGGTCAGCTTCCAGCCACAGCATTTTTTCAAGCTGATTGCTTGGTACTGTTTCGAAATAGTTGGTGCGATCGCGGTTAGTAGTGCCATTTAGTGTGCCACCGGCTTCTGTTATTATTTTAAAATGCTGCTCATCGGCTACATTATCAGATCCCTGGAACATCATATGCTCGAAAAAATGTGCAAAGCCTGATTTGCCGATCTCTTCTCTTGCTGAACCAACATGGTAAGTAACATCTACATGCACAATCGGGTCTGAGTGATCTTCGTGCACAATAATAGTGAGGCCGTTTGGCAATTGATATTTTTCATAAGGTATTACCAATTCATCACCTTCCTTCGATATCTTTTCTATCAGCTTGGGTTGGGCATGCGATAGGGTAGATAGCATGATGCCACTTACAAGAAGTAGTAAGCATATTTTCTTCATAGTTGGAAATTTGATACGTAAATATAGAGGAGTTTACCCATAATTAATAAGGCCGCAACAGCGGCCTTATTGGAGTAATATCAGTTTCTCTTTAGTATTTACCTATTATAATGGACCAGTTATCGGTACCGGCATTGTTTTCAGTATCGGGGTCGAAACGGGCATAAAATTTTCGGCCGTTATACATGAAGTAATCAAGCTGATAGGTGTTCTTTACAATATCCAAAGAACGGTCGGCATGAAAGAAAGCATTATATATTTTTAGCAGTTCTTCTACTTTGCCCCTAACATTTATGCGGTTTACTACTGTGCCATATCTATTGGTTTTAACACTGTAAATAATCTTCAATTGCTGGGCAGCATTGTTAACATAAATAAATGTCTTTTCTGCAGGGAGTGAGCTGTCAGCACTTTTAATACTATAGTCATGAGCATTAGCCATCATGGCATCGTTCATGGCAGGTGTGGTAGTTACCGATGAATCGATATTTAAATATGCCGGCGCATTAATAGTTGGTACGGATACAGATTGCGCATTTGCAACAATAGCAATAATTACAAGCTGTAATAGTAAGATTGTCTTTTTCATTTTTTTTATGACACTGTTTAAAGTACCACAAATTTAACTACTGAATTTGTTTTTATATACTGAATGGATGCCCGTTTGCAAATCAATAACAGGTTTCCACCCCATACTATTTATTTTCGAGCAGTCCATTAGCTTTCTAGGTGTGCCGTCGGCTTTGGTGGTGTCCCAATTGATTTCACCGGTATAACCGGTAATTTCTTTTACAAGCTTTGCCAGTTCTGCAATACTTATGTCCGTGCCATATCCAATATTTAAATGGCCAGCTTCATTATATTCCTGCATGAGAAATAGGCATGCTTTTGCAAGGTCGTCAACATATAGAAACTCCCGTTTGGGCGTTCCTGTGCCCCATAATGTTACAAATGGTGCGTTATTCACTTTTGCATCGTGAAACTTACGCAACATAGCAGGTAGCACATGTGAATTATTGAGGTCGTAATTATCGTTTGGGCCATACAAATTTGTAGGCATGGCTGAAATGAAATTGCAACCGTACTGGCTGCGATATGCATCGCACATTTTTATGCCTGCTATTTTAGCTATTGCATACGGCTCGTTGGTTGGTTCCAGCAAACCCGTAAGTAAATATTCTTCTTTAAGTGGTTGTGGTGCTAGCTTAGGGTAAATGCAAGAAGAACCAAGGAAGAGCAGTTTTTCAATCTTATTTACGTAAGCCTGGTGAATGACATTGTTTTGTATCATCAGGTTGTCGTACAAAAAATCGGCACGGTAAGTATCGTTTGCAAGTATGCCACCTACTTTAGCTGCAGCCAGAAAAACATATTCAGGTTTTTCCAGGGCAAAAAAATCGGCTACTTCTTTTTGGTTTCTTAAGTCCACTTCTTTGGAGGACCTTAATATTAAATTATTGTAGCCATTTGCCCTTAATATTCTTGTAATAGCACTGCCAACCATACCATTATGGCCTGCCACATATATACGGCTATTTTTTTGCATCAATTCTTTATTCGTATTGTGGTAAGATATTAAAACCTGCGTCTTTCAACGTTTTTTCGCGCTTGAATGATTCAAGATCGTATGTTACCATTTCATGAACAAGTTCTTTCAGTGTGTATTTGGGTTCCCAACCCAGTTTTTGTTTTGCTTTTGTGGCATCGCCTATCAATAACTCCACCTCTGTAGGGCGGAAATAAACAGGATCAACAAATACTACTTGCTGACCTTCTTTAAAGATTGGTTCTTTAGAAGATTTGATGTAGCCAATTTCATCTACGCCTTCGCCAATAAATTCCAATTCTACATCTAATACTTCAAACGACATTTTAATGAAGTCTCTTACTGTAGTTGTAATACCTGTTGCTACAACATAATCTTCAGCTGTATCTTGTTGCAACATTAGCCACATAGCTTCTACATAATCTTTGGCGTGCCCCCAATCACGTTGGGCATTCAAATTGCCCACATACAGTTTATCTTGCAAGCCTAAAGCCATTTGCGCTACTGCACGTGTTATTTTGCGGGTAACAAATGTTTCACCTCTTAACGGGCTTTCGTGGTTGAAAAGAATACCATTACAAGCAAACATATCGTAAGCCTCACGGTAGTTTACCATTATCCAGTAAGCGTATAATTTGGCTACTCCATAGGGTGAGCGAGGGTAGAATGGTGTTTTTTCGGATTGTGGTACTTCCTGAACCAAGCCATACATTTCTGATGTAGATGCCTGGTAGATCCTTGTCTTTTTAGTCAGATTCAACAATCTGACAGCTTCTAAAATACGTAAAGTGCCTATTCCATCTGCATTAGCTGTATATTCGGGTGTATCAAAGCTCACCTTAACATGGCTCATGGCACCAAGGTTGTATATTTCGTCAGGTTGCACATCTTGTATTATGCGTATAAGATTGGTGCTATCGGTCAAATCTCCGTAATGTAGTATGAAGCGTCGGTTAGAGAAATGAGGGTCCTCGTAAATGTGGTTAATTCTGTTTGTATTGAATAAAGAACTTCTTCTTTTGATACCATGAACCGTATATCCCTTATTTAACAATAATTCTGCAAGGTATGCGCCATCTTGACCTGTTATTCCTGTAATGAGTGCGACTTTTGACATAGTGGGCTAAAAATACATTTTTTATCAACATGTAAAAAACAATGTAAATCAAATAATGATTTTAATCATCGTTTCCTATTTTAGCCGTGAATCGCTGTGTTAACGATATGCAAAGCATAGCAATTTTTTGCAGAATTAAATATTTTCATGCAATCTTTGACAATTGATAAATATAAGCATATATGCGATATAAGTATAGCGTTGTATTTTTGTTTTTAATATTATTTGTAGCGGCATGTTCTGTGCCTGAGCAGACTGTATATTTTAAAGACAATAGAAAAACTGATACTACGGTATTAATAACGGAGATCATGCCCTATAAACAAAGCCTGATACAACCCGATGATATCCTGGCAATAAATATATCGAGCATCAGTGATTTTACCGAAAAGACTCCTGTAAAGATATTTAATGACGGAGGTATTGAATATACCCTGACACCTAATATAGGTGGTAACGGTGGTGGCGGTGGCGCTGGTGGTGGTAACCAAAAAGGATTTCTTGTTGATCCGGATGGATTCATTGATTATCCTGTAATAGGTAAGTTACATGTTGCAGGTATGACTTTAAGGCAAATTAAAACCGAAATTGGGCAGCGTCTTAAATCTGAATATATAAAAGACCCTGTGGTTGAGGTGCGTATATTGAACTACAAGGTAACTGTAATAGGTGAGGTACGCTATCCTGGTGTGGTTATAGCCCCTAATCACAGAATGAACGTTATGGAGGCCCTGGCTGCCGCAGGTGATATTATGTTATCAGGCAGAAGAGATAATGTAATGGTAATAAGAGAAGTTGACGGCAAAAGACAATTTGCCCGTATAGATCTGAGTAGCCGTAGCGCATTTACCAATCCTTATTTTGTTTTAAAGCAAAACGATATAGTATATGTAGAAGCTGCAGCAGCTGTTAGGCAGGGCAGTAACAATCAGTTTGTGAAGTTTTATTTACCAGTTATATCAGGCCTACTTGGTTTGTTAGGTGGTATATATGCAGTTTCTCAAATAAGTAAATAATATATTGTATATACATACATAGGCCCAAATGGAGTACCAACCAATAAATATAAATAATCAGGCTTCGAGATCAGAAATTACTTTTAATTTCAAAAGGTATTTAGGTTCCTTACTAGGCAATTGGTATTGGATTTTATTATCTGTTGTAATCTTCCTTATTGCAGCTTATTTGTATCTGCAAGCTACAAAGCCATTATATCTTATTAAAAGCTCACTTTTAATATCGGAAGAAGTAAGTGCTACAAGTGGTGTATTGGATAAGCTGGATATAATACCGAAAAAGCCGGTTAATCTATATAACGAGATTAATCTGTTAAGATCGGAAGATATTGTTACACAGGCTGTAGATTCACTAGGCCTTAATATTTCTTATTTTACCACAGTTAAATTGCGTGAGAAAGAACTTTATGGCGACTGTCCGGTAAAAGTTCAATTTCAGGCACCCGGGTTTCTAGGTAATAGAAAAGACCTGACAATACAATATGCCACAAATGGTACCTTTAAGGTAACGGAAGATGGTAAGACATTTGCTGTTCCTGTCGATACATGGGTAACACGCCCTTATGGTACTTTTAGAATAGTGTTTAATGAAATGGAGGGAGGAGATAGCTATTTATCTAATCCTATTTCAATTATTATAACTAATAATAGCCGCACGGTACAAGATATGCTTGGTAATTTCCAGGTGGTTTCAGCTGATGGACGTACAAGTGTAATTGACCTGTTATATAAAGATAATCTTCCGGCAAGAGGGGTGGATTTTCTGAATGTTGTTATTGCATTATATTATAGAACCAAGTTAGCGAACATCGATAAATCGGTGCAAAGCGCCAGGGACTTCATCAATTCGCGTAAAAATGATATGATGAGGAACCTCAAAGCTGTTGATTCGGCTGTTGAGAGTATTAAATTGACAGTAGATGTAATTGACCCGGGACAACAAACTACAACAATTGTTACTGAAAAAAAGAATACACAAAAAGAGCTAGACGAGCTTTATACCAAAAGAAAATCACTTATAAACCTGAGAAATCTTCTTCTGAACAGCGATTATGAGATCATAGTTCCTTTAGGCCTTGAAGATGAAATATTGAAGGGACTGGTAAGCCAGTATAATCAATTAGTTCAAAAACTAGGAACGCAAGAGCAAGTGCAGGAATTGGGCAGGAGCAATCCATTTCTTATTCAAACACAAATAGAATTGGAAGCTTTGAAAAGGAGGATACTGGATGTTTTAAGCCGTATATCTGATGAAATAAATAATAATATTGAGGTTACTACGCGTATTGAAACTAAGTCTGACCAAAATGCAAGAAATATTGCAGGCGCGGACAGGCAAATAACCGAAGTAAAACGTGGTTATGATGTGCTTCAAAACATGTACCTGTATCTATACCAAAAGGGCATTGAAAATGAGTTGACTGCATATAATGAATCTAATAAATCGAAGGTATTAATACCTCCGTATGCGGGCAGCAGTCCAATTAGCCCTATTAAGAATAATATTTACGGGCTGGCTTTCTTCCTGGGGCTTATACTGCCAATATTCATATTGTTCCTGTTAGAGTTGCTGAACAAACGTATTCTGCATGAAAATGATATTGTGATGCTTACAGATATCCCGATGTTAGGAATTGTGAGCCATATTAAGCAGGAAGATATGAAGTATGGTAGCGTGGCTATAAACTCAACCAATTCTGTAACAAATAAAATAGTTTCTGAACAGTTCAGAACTATGCGTACAAACCTTGAACTGCCTCCCTTTATCAATAATAATAAGATTATTACGGTAACTTCTTCGGATAGTGGTGACGGTAAAACATTTACAGCTGTAAATCTGGGCCTTATTCTGGCATTAAGTACCAAGCGCGTTATCATTCTGGAATTTGACTTGCGCAAACCAAAACTATTCGAATCTTTAAATATTGAAAGCGGCCCGGGTGTTTGCGATTACTTAAATGGTAATGCAGAGCTAAAAAATATTATTAAGCGTTCAGGTTTGCATAATAACCTATATGTAGTTAGTTGCGGTAACATACCAAGCAACCCCGGTGACTTGCTTACTTATCCATCAACCTTGCAGTTAATAAATGATCTTCAAGAGATGTTTGACGTAATAATAATAGATACACCACCGGTATCTATTGTTACAGATACATTAATCATTTCTAAGTATGCGAATATCAACCTGTTTGTAGTAAGACAAGCAAAAACTTATAAAAGTGAACTTGCAGAATTTAATAGCTTGTATGTTGAAAATAAAATACATAATCCTGCTATCATCTTCAACGGGGTGAAATTTTTAAAGAGGTACGGATATTTTGGAGATCCGTTTAAAACATATGAGTCGCACCTTTTAAAAAGATAATAGAAATCAGTTTTTAGTAATTGCGTATTAACACTATATTTATGAGAATAATATTATTAATAACGCATGTCAGTATCATCTGAATTACAAAGTGAAAGATGGACGGAGGTTATAGAGCCAGAGAAAAGTATATTTAATATAAACCTTAAAGAGGTTTGGAATTATAGAGATTTGCTAATGTTGCTTGTACGGCGTGATTTTGTTGCAACGTACAAGCAAACTATTTTAGGACCTATCTGGTTCTTTGCACAGCCTATACTCACTACCATTACATTCGCTATTGTATTTGGGCGCATAGCGGGCGTATCAACTGATGGCTTACCAATGTTTCTGTTTTATATGGCGGGCATCACATTATGGAACTATTTTTCGGAATGCCTGAACCGGACAGCGACTGTCTTTAAAGACAACAGTTCGATATTTGGCAAAGTATATTTCCCAAGGCTTGTTATGCCATTATCAATAGTGGCATCAAACCTTGTAAAGTTGGCTATACAGCTATTGTTATTTTTCGTTGTATGGGTATATTACCTCATAACAACAGATGCAGTACATCCTAATGCAGCTATTTTTTTATTTCCAGTATTAATATTGATGATGGGAGTGCTGGGTTTGGGTTTGGGTATGATCATTTCTTCGTTAACAAGCAAATACCGCGATCTTATTTTTCTATTGACCTTTGGTGTACAACTACTGATGTATGCAACGCCCGTTATTTATCCTTTGTCAAGCATAGGGGAAAAATACCAATGGTTAATAATGGCTAACCCAATGACAGCTATTATTGAAACATTTAAATACGGTTTTTTAGGCAAAGGTTATTTTAGTGTGCCTTTATTAATGTACAGCTTTATCTTCACCCTGGTAGCAATAATTTTAGGGGTATTGATTTTTAATAAGGTTGAAAGGGATTTTATTGATACGGTTTAAGCTTAAAATATGTCGGTAATTATTAAGGTTGAAAATATTGGTAAGCTTTATAAACTGGGTGAAGTAGGAACCGGCGCATTGGCGCATGATATAAGTCGCTGGTGGGCCAGGGTACGGGGGAAAGAAGACCCATTTGCGAAAATTGCACAGACCAACGATCGTACTAAGAAGAGTAATAATGATTATGTGTGGGCGCTTAAAAATGTAAGTTTCGACGTACAGGCAGGAGAGATATTAGGTATAATAGGGCGTAATGGTGCTGGCAAGTCAACCCTGTTAAAAATACTTTCCAAGGTAACGAAACAGACTGAAGGTAGTATAAAATTAAAAGGTAAGATAGCCTCTCTATTAGAGGTAGGTACCGGTTTCCATCCTGAACTTACAGGAAGAGAAAATGTTTTTTTGAATGGTGCCATATTGGGTATGACTAAAGCCGAGATTAAATCACGATTTGATGAAATTGTGAATTTTGCCGGTGTTGAACGATACATTGATACACCTGTGAAACGTTACAGTAGTGGTATGTATGTGCGCCTGGCCTTTGCTGTGGCTGCACATCTTGAACCGGAAATATTGATAATAGATGAAGTACTTGCGGTAGGTGATCTGGAATTCCAGAAGAAATGCCTGAACAAAATGAAAGATGTTAGTGAAAATCATGGTCGTACAGTTTTATTTGTAAGCCATGATCTTAATGCTATCAAATCTTTGACCACAAGATGTATATTAATGAATCAGGGTACTGTAGGATATATTGGAACTCCTGATGATGCGGTAAGAAGATACCTGGACAGATACGATGATACAGAGGCTGAATTTAAAAATGTTGATAAAAGCAAACCTAATATAAGTTCTGTTTCGCTCACTACTTCAAAGGAAGGTGGTATACAATATTTTGGATACGAGATGATCCTTACAGCCCGCGTGAACATACCCGAGCCAATGGATGCTTTAGAAATGTCTTACGAGTTGGTTAAGACAGACACTAACGAACCAATAGCGTATAACTTCTTTTCTACCAGCGGCACTATGGGCGACCTGAAAGGAAGGTCAGGTTCTTTCGATGTGAATATCAAAATACCTTCCCTAAGGTTGTATCGTGGTGAATATTATGTAAAGTTTAATCTTTCAGACCCACGTGGTAAAGTAGTGTTTCAAAGAATTGAAAAGTCACTGCCGTTCGAGGTGTTTATGTATGATATATATAATGAATGGGGGTTTGCAGACGGTATTTGCAAATACATTGAAGAAAGTACATTAGAAATAAGCAAACAATAATGACTGGAAATAAAGATAAAGTTATGGACATCGTCATTGGTATAGATAAAGGGTTTATACAGCACGGTATGGTAATGCTGGCATCTTTATTTATGAATAATAAAGACATCCATATAAATCTTTATGTACTGCATACCAGTTTTTTTCCTGACCTGAAGCATATACAAGATCTGGAGAAAAAGTATGATGCCAATATTTACATGGTAACTGTAAAAGCTGCAGACCTGGGAAATGTAAAAGTAGATGGGCATATAAGTATCGCAACTTACTATAGGCTATTGATAGGAGAATTATTACCACAAACTTGCGAGAAAGTAATGTATCTGGATTGTGATATGGTAATAGTGGGATCATTATTGCCATTTTGGGAAACGGAAGTAAGTGGGGATTATATTGTAGCTGCCATACCAGAACTGGAAAGTGAAACAAAGCACTTGATTGGTATAAAACCAGATGAAGAATATTTTAATGCAGGGGTATTACTGATTGATCTTAAGAAATGGAGAAATGTGGATATGGGTAGGCAATTAACTCAATATCTTGATGGTAACAGAGATAAAATTAAGTACTGGGACCAGGATGTGCTAAATGCAGTATTGATAAATAAATGGAAGATTTTGGGTAAAGAGTGGAACTACATCACACGCTATATATATCCTGAAAAAATTGATCCTGTTATTATACACTATGCAGGGCAAAACAAACCATGGACCATAGGATATGAAGATCCTTTCGGGCATTACTACTTCAAATACCTGAAGGCTACCCCATATTACGGGAAATATGTAATGGGTAAATTGGAGCGTAAGGTGGGTAGCTTTATAAATAAATTGACCGGCAAATGAGCTTTGTAAATGATCTTGTCCATAGGGTTTATTACAAACTTGGCTACAGCTACAGGTATAATAAGTTTCGCAAAATATATAGGCCAGAGATAAAGGATATATATGCAGGCAAAAAACTGTTAACAGGCAGCGAGGGGAATGATTTGATTGGAGAGAAGCTTCAAACCAGCGAACCCTTTTTTGCAGCAAGACTCGGTTCGGTTGAGTTAGGAATCATTTATAACTATTTCCTGTATAAAGGTAAGCACGTTGATTGGGATGAAGGATGTGTTTTGAACATGAAGCGGAATGCAGGATTTTTTCCCACTGATAATAAGCATTTAATACGCTATTGTGAAGAAATGCTGGCACATATAGCGAAGGTAGATTTAATGGGAGTGTGGCATAATGAAGGGGAAGAAGAAATATGTGAGCATTACTGTAGCAAGGATGCGCAATTCTGTGAACTTGTAGGCATAGAACCATTTTATTATCCTGGAAACCCCTGGAGCAAACAGTTGGCCGGCAAAAAGGTTTTGGTCATACATCCTTTTGAAGAGTCAATTAAACATCAATATATAAATAACCGTGAGCGACTTTTTCAGGACAATGCTAATATGCTGCCATTGTTTGAACTAAAAACAATTAAAGCAGTACAGTCTATAGGTGGTGACGGGCATGGTTTTAAATCATGGTTTGATGCATATCAAAGTATGTGTCAACAAATGGAAGAAACTGATTTTGATATTGCAATAATTGGTGCAGGGGCGTACGGGTTACCATTAGGCAGTTATGCAAAGCAATTAGGTAAACAGGCAATACATATGGGTGGAGCATCGCAACTATTGTTTGGCATATTAGGGCAGCGTTGGTTGAATAGAAATGATATAAATATCTATTTTAATGAATTTTGGAAACGTCCATACCCGCAGGAAACACCTGCAACTGCGCAGGATGTAGAAAATGCATGCTACTGGTAAAATGAAAGGGATATCAGTCATTATATGTTGTTATAACAGTGAAAAGCTGATAGACATGTCATTGGCCTATCTCGCAAAACAGCAAACTGAAACCTTACCGGCATGGGAGATAGTTCTGGTGAATAATAACAGTAAGGATAATACAACTTCAGTTGCTGAAAATTATTGGAAAAGTACAAAACTCGATACACCACTTAGAATAATACAGGAAAATAAGCAAGGCCTCATACACGCAAGGAAGACAGGCATTATGAGCGTGCAATATGATTTGATCGTGTTTTGCGATGATGATAATTTTCTTGCACCAAACTATCTTGAAAAGGCCTGGCAAATAATGAATGCACATCCGGAAGTAGGTATTTTGGGTGGTGAATCAAAAGGTTATTTTACATCTCCGGAACCTGAATGGTTGCCGCAGATGTATTCGGCATATGCATTAGGTAAGCAATATGCTACAACTGGCGATGTAACTGCTACAAAAGGGCAGGTATGGGGTGCAGGCATGGTGTCGCAAACAAAGCTTTTGCAGCAAATATTCAACGAAGAATTTATTACTACAGGCAGGAGCGGTAAAAATCTTGCATCGGGCGATGATACGGAAATATGTTATAAGGCTATTTTAAAAGGGTATCATATTTATTACGATGAGTCTTTGAAATTGCAGCATTATATAACTCCTTCGAGGCTTACCTGGGAATATGCTATAAGATTATCGAAAGGACACATTCATACATTGATAAACATGATCAGTTTAAGGCGCGAAGCCGTAGAGAAGATCAATGAGAGCAATAGAGCTTCTTTCAAAGACCTTTTATATGCTATACGCTACACGTTTAAGCCTCAGTATCTTTTTAAGATGAGAAGTATAAAAAATCTGAAAGATCACGAAGGGGATTTTAAATATTGGAAAGCTTATTTCGACCTTTACTATATTTATATATTATTGAGAAAGAAAATACTGAAACTGAATTGATGCTACCTAAGATTTCCATAATAACACCATCGTACAACCAGGGTCATTTCATTGAAGAAACGATTACTTCAGTTTTAGATCAGGGTTATCCTAACCTTGAATACATTATCATGGATGGTGGCAGTAAGGATAATACTGTTGAGGTAATAAAGAAGTATGACAAGCACATTACTTATTGGGTAAGCGAACGCGATAAAGGACAGAGTGATGCCATTAATAAAGGCTTTAAAATGGCTACGGGTGAGGTGATCAATTGGTTGAATAGTGATGATTATTACGAAAAAGGTACTTTGAATAAAGTTGGTCAGGCATTTACTGACCCTAATGTAAATGTGTACATGGGTGTGAGCAGAGTATTTGGTAATAAAGGTGAATACAAAACAAAAGGTACAGACGTATACTTTGGAAACCTTGAAAAAACAATTGGCTGGGCTAGGATAGACCAACCTGAAACATTTTTCAGGAAGAGCTGTTTAGATACTGTTGGCTATGCCGATGAACAATTCCATTATGTAATGGATAAAGAGCTTTGGATACGCTATCTTATAAAATATGGTCTCAATAATATTAAGAAAACTAACGAACTACTTACACACTTCCGTATACACGATGATTCAAAGACCAATTCATTTGGTTTAAAGTTCAATAAAGAATCGTTACAGTTATACCAGGCAATTGCAGAGGTAGGTGGCTCTAAGTTCTCAAATATACCTCTATGGCCTGCCGAGAAATTGCAACTGGGTTTCAAGAATAAGTACACAATTCAAAAAGAGCAGGCGGATAAGATCCTTAATTATAATGTCTACTATATCTTCTTAGAAAGATATGCACAGGATAATTATAAAGATGCTAAAGAATTGATACCTTTTATAGATGAGCAGTTGTTGAAGAATGAGGACTTAGCGCATTATAAAGATGTAAAGCGTAGGATGAAAATGCCCGTCATATTGAAGAAACTGTATAACAAGATAAGGTCTTAATGAGAGCCTCTGTAGTTATACCATCATATAATGGGGGCGATAAATTCCCCGATGCACTGCAAGCACTGACAAAGCAAACAGTAAAAGATTTTGAAGTTATCCTTATTTTGGATGGCTCAAAAGACGATTCTGCAAGAATTGCCAATTCAAATCCCTGGATGCTTGAAAACCTGGTTGTGATAGATCAGGAAAACAAAGGACGTTCAGGTGCAAGAAATGCCGGTGTTGCGAAAACAAATTCTGATATACTTATATTCATTGATGATGATGTGGTTGCTTATCCTGATTTTATCGAGAAGCACATTGCCGCACAAAAAGAGCAGGATATTGTTGTCGGTATATTAGAGCCCGATGATAAGCTGGCTAAGGATAAAGACTTTGTAAAGTTCTGTTCTTACATGAATGATAAATGGAATGATGGGTCGTTCCACAATGAAAAAGCAAAGCAAGAGATAACCTATATAACAGCGGCCAATTTTTCTATAAAAAAATCATTATTTGATAGTGTAGGTGGCTTTGATGAACGCCTGCGTGATGCGGAAGATTTTGATATGGCACTTAAGCTAAAAGCCCAAGGCTATAAGATAAGTTTAGATCCTCATATCGTTGCACGGCATATGATATTCGGTTCTTTTACGCAATACATGAACCGTATGAAAGAATATGGTAAAGCGCGTGAAAGATTAGTAGAAGTAAACCCACTGGCAGGGGAATTCTTTAAAAAGAACGAGCATACATTTTCATTTTCTAAAAAAGCATTTTTCTATATGTTTTCTTTCAACTTCTGGCCCAAGCTGGCAGATAAGAAAATGCTGATGTTCATACCTCCGCACTTACGCTACAAGATGTACGATTATATGCTGACAGCGAATACTATATTCCGCTAAGCATTCTTTTTACCAAAGAATATTTCTTTCGCTCCTTCGTACACCAATGGCTCTTTACGGCTATTATATGCACGTGGATATTTTACTATATCTCTAAACAAGTAGGGAAATATCTTAGTGTAGCACTTTCTGTATTGTTTATTTATTGCTTTGTTAGCACCTCTTGCAAGTGGCGATGTAATAGCGTAGTAAAACACATTGAGGTAGGTGAGTAGTATGTACGATATATAGCTACCAATACCGCGCTTATACCATACTAATGATAATGATAGTTTCGATTGTACAAACATCTGCTCTCTTGGTGCGCTCTTGCCACCCAGGTGTATAGTTTCTGCGTATGGATAATAATATATCTTGAAATGCTTGTTGATACGTTCCCTGCACCATTCAGTTTCTTCGCAGTAAAGAAAAAAATCAGGATCAAAGCCTTTTACTTTTTCTACAACCTTTTTGTGTAGCAACATAAAAGCTCCAGAAATATCGCCCACTGCCATTGGCCTGTCCGGTTCTTTATATTTATTTGCAACGCCAAGAAGCTTAAATAAAACAGGGTTATTGCTAATGAAATAATTCCAAACAGTATTCTTTACAAAAGGGTAGAATGAATGCTGGTGACTGCCATCTTCATTTAGTAAACGGCATCCTACCATACCTACATTCTCTTCTTGTTTTTCTTCAATGAAAGCAAGGCATTTTTGCAAGCAATCGTCTTTTACTATGGTATCTGAATTAAGGAGTAAAATGTATTCACCCTTGGCATGTTCCATGCCCAAATTGTTTGCCCGCCCAAAGCCTATATTTTCTTGTGAAAGGAGATAAATAATATCCGGGAAATGTTGAAACAAACCGTGTCTGTAGTCTTCTTTAGGGGCATTGTCCACCACAATTACTTCATACTGTATATTTCCTGCAGTCCTTTTTATACTGTTTATGCAATCTATAGTGAGCTGGTAGGTATTGAAATTGATGATGACAATAGATAATTGCATGCCTTATGCCGGATTTGTCTTAAAGATAGTCGTACACGGCAAATCATGCAAAAATTTACTTCTCTGCTGTTTTTATATTAATATTGTTCATCATGCCTGTCAATCAAAACATAAGGAATATTGCTATCTCTACACCAAATATGGGCAAAGAAGAATGGGAAGCGTTAAAGGAACCTATATATAGCGGATGGATAACACAAGGGCCCAAGGTTAAAGAATTTGAAGGCCTGTTTGCACAGCTACATGGTGTAAAGCATGCTTTAGCAGTTTCTAATTGTACTACTGCCTTGCATTTGGCTTTAGTAGCGCTTGGTGTTAGTGAAGGCGACGAAGTGATAGTGCCTGCATTTACCTGGGTAGCAACCGCCAATGTAATAGAGTATTGCAGAGCAAAGCCTGTATTTATAGATATTGACCCCAAAACATTTAATATCGATATCGATCAACTGAAGCAAAAACTAACATCCAAAACCAAAGCTATAATTCCCGTACATCTTTTTGGTTTGTGTGCTAATATAACTGCTGTCAAAGATCTTGCCCCAAATGTAAAGATCATTGAAGATGCAGCTTGCGCATCGGGCGCAGGTATTAATGGAAGTTTTGCGGGCAGCATGGGCGATATAGGTTGTTTCTCATTTCATCCGCGCAAATCGGTTACCACAGGCGAAGGTGGTATGCTGACCACTAATGATGATGATCTGGCAGAACTTATGAACAAGCTGCGTAATCATGGAGCATCTATATCAGAAGAGCAAAGACATCATGGGCCACAGCCATATATTTTACCTGCATTCGATGTGGTAGGATACAACTATCGTATGACTGACCTGCAAGGTGCTGTTGGTGTTGTGCAATTGAAAAAGCTTGAATCATTCATAGATGAAAGAAAAGAATGGGCTGAATATTATAATGATCAATTAAAAGATATTGAATGGTTACAATTACCGGTATACAGTGCAGAATATAAGCATGGCTGGCAGTCTTATGTGCTCATGATAGATGAAGCCAAAGCCCCCATGAAACGCAATGAGTTGATGCAATACCTGCACAAGAATGGTGTAAGTACAAGACCAGGCACACACGCAGTGCATATGTTGGGTTTCTATGCAAATAAGTATGGTATTAGTCCAACTGATTTTCCTAATGCGTATGCTGCTAACGAATATTCTATGTCGATACCCTTGCATAATAAGATGACGGCAGAAGATTATGAGTATATTGTAGGGTTGATCAAAGGTTTATAGCATGTGCGGCATTGCCGGGATATTTAATTTAAATGGTGCGCAGGTTTCACTGAATGCCATTCAGAAAATGGGCGATGTACTGGCACATCGCGGCCCTGATGGTGAAGGGTATTTTGTTGAGAACAATATTGGTTTTGCACACAGAAGACTGGCAATAATAGATACTTCTGATCTTGGCAGCCAACCTATGACATCCCTTAATGATGAATGGGTTGTTGTATTCAATGGCTGCATTTACAATTTTCATTCACTTAGAAAGAAGCTGCAAAGTATTGGTCATTCATTTACTTCGCAAACAGATACAGAAGTTATAGTTGAAGGTTTAGCGGCATATGGACCATCTTTCTTTACGCAGCTAAATGGCATGTTTGCCGTTGCTGCCTGGAATAAGAAAGAGCAGGCTCTATATCTCAGCCGCGATCGTTTTGGGGTAAAGCCTTTATATTATTGGTTTAGTGGTAAGGCAATTGTCTTTGCATCTGAAATAAAAAGCATTCTAACACATCCCGACTATAAAATAGGGGTCGATCATGATGCACTTAACCAATACTTCACTTTCCAGAACGTATTTACCTATAATACATTGTTCCAGGGCATACACATGTTGCCCCCTGCTAATACCATTAAATTAACTAGCGAGACAAGCAATATCCACCATCACTGCTGGTGGGATTATGATTTTACTAATACCGATGAAACACTAAGTTTCGATGATTCTGTCGACCTGACCAGGTCAGCTTTTGAAACTGCTGTATCAAGGCAACTGGTGGCCGATGTACCGGTAGGTAGCTATTTGTCCGGTGGGCTTGATTCCGGTTCTATTACAGCTATTGCGTCAAAGCAAATAAATAGGATAAATACATTTACTGCAGGGTTTGATATGTCGCGCGTTACAGGTGTAGAAGCCAACTATGACGAGCGAAGGGATGCGGAGATAATGTCGAACTACCTGAATACTCAGCACTACGAGCAGGTAATAAATGCCGGCGATCTTAAATGGTCTCTACCACGTCTTGTATGGCATTTGGAAGATCTGAGGGTGGGTATGAGTTATCCCAACTATTACATAAGTGGTTTGGCATCTAAGTTTGTAAAGGTATGCCTGGCAGGTACAGGGGGTGATGAATTATATGGTGGGTATCCGTGGCGGTATTATCGTGTCTTTAGATCGCTGAATCAGGCAGAGTTCTTTAGTGATTATTATAATTTCTGGCAAAGGCTGGTGAATGATGATGATAAAAAATTGCTTTTCAATGCGAAAACGCTAAAGAATATAGATATAGAAGCCCCGCGCAAGGTTTTTAAAAGTGTCTTCACTTTCAATGATAATTTAAAGTATGATAGCCCTGAGCAGCATATAGCCAATAGTCTTTATTTCGAGATCAAGACATTTTTGCCAGGGTTGCTTTTGGTTGGCGATAAGCTCTCTATGGCGCATGGCCTGGAAGAGCGCTTTCCATTCCTTGATAATGACCTGGTTTATATAGCTCAAAAGATACCTGTGAGGCATAAACTGGCCAATCTGCAGCAAATGATGCGTATTGATGAAAATGAGTTTGGCAACAAATTCAACAAATACCGCGAATTTGATAATGGGAAGAATGTGTTGCGGAATGCCATGAAAACCTTCCTCCCTGAAGCAGTTATTACACGCAAAAAACAAGGTTTTTCAGCGCCTGATGAAAGTTGGTACCGTGGCGAAAATGCAAAATATATAAGAGAACTGTTACTGCATAAGAATACTGCAAGTGCCGAATTCATTAATCCTGAATATATGGAGCGCATTATCAGGGAGCATACTGAGCAGCATATTAACCACCGTTTGCTGATATGGTCTTTCCTGTGCTTTGAATGGTGGTGTAAGATATTCCTGCATAACGAAAAGATATAAGCTTCGCCTCTTTTATCTTAAGTAAACACTTGAAAGTGGCATAAAATTGAGCGATATTTGCACTGCTCAAATTGACGTGTCATTGGGCGTATATTCCTATGCTGATCGATATTATAGCCGGTGCGCGCCCCAATTTCATTAAAATAGCATCTATTGTGAATGCTATTGAAGCAGCACAGCAGAAAGGTAGTAATATTGAATATAGGTTAGTTCATACCGGGCAGCATTATGGTGCTAATATGAGCGATAATTTTTTCAAACACCTTCAAATACCACAGCCTCATATAAATCTAGAAGTTGGTTCAGCATCTCCTGCTACGCAAGCAGCTATGATGATGACTGGCTACGAGAAAGCGCTGGCTGAAAAGAAGCCTGACCTAACACTAGTTGTTGGTGATGTTACCTCTACAATGGCCTGCACTATTACTGCGAAGAAAATGGGCGTGAAGGTTGCTCACCTGGAGGCAGGATTGCGCTCATTCGACATGAGCATGCCCGAAGAAATAAACAGGATGGTGACCGATTCAATAAGTGACTATTTTTTCACTACATCTGTCACTGCAGGTCAAAACCTGAAAAACGTTGGAGTGGAAGAGGAACGGATATTCTTTGTGGGCAATACCATGATAGATACGCTACTTAGGTTTGAGTCTCAATTTAGCAGGCCGGAGTTATGGGATGAGCTTGGCCTTAATGAAAAAAAATATATAGTGCTCACGCTGCACAGGCCGGGAAATGTTGATGATATTGTTAAGCTGAAAGAATTAATAGAGCATATTGATGCTAAAGTATACGATACGCCGGTCATTTTTCCACTGCATCCGCGTACTGCCGCCGTGTTGGAAAGCTCAGGTTTAACTACCCGAAATCTTAATATTGTAGGGCCGCTAGGATATTTAGAATTCAACCACCTGGTGAAGAATGCTATGGCCGTAATAACTGATTCGGGGGGAGTATCTGAAGAAACTACAGTTTTGAATATTCCATGCCTTACGGTACGTTCAAATACTGAAAGGCCTGAAACGGTTGAGATAGGGACAAATGAGCTTGTAGGTGGAAGCTTAGAGGTATTATCTGCTGCTTTAAGGTTACTTTTCAGCGGCAACTGGAAAGAAGGCAAAATACCTGAGCTGTGGGATGGTATGGCTGGCCAAAGAACCATAGCTATACTCGAGCGTTTGCTTCATCATCAAAACAAAAAATATGAAACACTTGTACCGTGATGGACTAAAGCGGTTAATAGATTTTTGCGTGGCATTTTGTGCCCTGCTGGTTGCATTACCATTCATTATCATTATCACAATAATTCTTGCCATCGCCAATAATGGTGCTTCATTCTTCTTCCAATCAAGGCCGGGTAGGAATGAACGAATATTTAAGGTGATAAAGTTCAAAACTATGAACGATCGTAAAGATAAAAATGGCGTGTTATTGCCTGATAATGAACGACTAACGGCAATAGGCAAGTTTGTTAGGAAAACATCTTTAGATGAGTTACCTCAATTGATAAATGTTTTGAAGGGTGATATGAGCTTGATAGGCCCTCGTCCGCTACTGGTTTCTTACCTGCCATTGTACAGTGAAGAGCAGAAAAGAAGACACTTGGTAAGGCCTGGCATAACAGGTTGGGCGCAGGTAAATGGGCGCAATGCTATAGGCTGGCAAGAGAAATTTAAGTATGATGTATGGTATGTTGATAACCTAAGTTTCATGCTCGATTTAAGAATAATTTGGATAACTTTGCGCAAAGTTTTTAAAGGCAGTGATA
>CAMLFX010000041.1 GCA_946479435.1 uncultured Sphingobacteriales bacterium
AACAGGATAAAAACAAAGCATCGGAGCAAAAGAAAAAAACCGACCCGCAGGAAGATGAAAAGGACGGGAACATTTTCGGTGAGGCGTTCGATAAGGTATTTGGCAATAAAGACGGTGAGGGATCGGTAAGTGACGACGATGCCAACGACCCCGACAAACAAGGCAGCTTGAAAGACTAAGCTGCTACAATATAAAAGCTCCTAATTGGGAGCTTTTATATTTCGAACATTGACGAAAAATGGCTTTCTTTGCGAAAATTTTCAATATGATAAAGACTATAATCCCAATCTTACTATGCACCACAATCCTTTTAGGATGTGGTAAAAAGGATAACACAATTATTACACAACCAACGAACCCTCCTACAAACCCTGTAGTAAAAGAGGATTCAACTTACTTGCTGGCGGGGCTTCTCGACCTTACATTTGATAAACCAGTTCAGACTAAAGAGCAACTTGTAGCTGTAAGCCCGCTTACCTCTACTCAAAAAAGAATAACCTTAAGCCTGGAAGGTTTACCCCAGGGTGTAACCGCTACGTTTACTCCTATAAGCGGTACAATGCCGTTTACCTCAGAACTAATGATAAGTAACAATTTTGGCAAAACCGGTACTTATGATATAAAGTTGAAAGGTACCGCTGAAGATGGCTTAACAAAATCCGTAGGTTTTAAGATCACTTTGCCTAAATATGCCTGCTATGAACAACTTGCATCGGCTACACATTTTACAACTTATGATGACAAGGGGCAAGAAATTGGTTCTGCTGTTATGGAATGGTATGCGAATGAATTTACAATAAGCGGCGTATATCTTGAAAGCTTTGGAAGTGGTCAGGGAGCATACTATAGTTATATTGCCGATCTGTCAGGCAGCGTTGATTGCAACAAAAGCACCATGACTATTCCATATCAACAAATGGGAATGGTTAATTCAAGTTCAAGTGGTGATGTACCTTACTATTCTCTAACTGCAACCGGCACATTTAACCTAACAGAAAAAACAATAGTTATAAATATTACAGCAGTATCTGACATGGGTAAAACTATAAAACGTACGCTGAAAACAAATTTTTAATAGGAATCTAATAATAAACTAAAGCGCCCGCAATTTGCGGGCGCTTTCATTATATTATAAAGTTTGGGTTGCACAATTATTGTTGTTGTTGCTGCTGTTGTTGCTCTTCTTTCTTTTTACGTTCAGCATCTATTATAGCACCTGTACCTAAACCCACTGCCGCACCGCCCAAACCACCTATAATGGCACCTTTACCTTTTTTATCGCTGATTAAAGCACCACCCAATGCGCCGGCACCTGCACCTATTAAAGCACCTGTAGCTTTAGAGCTCCAACGTTTCTTTTGCGCAGGAGTTGCGTTAGCAGGAGGCTGTGTGGCTACTGCGTTATTTGGAGCTGTGTTGTAGTTGTTAGTAGTACTAGTGTAGGTACTACCTCCGCCACCCGAACGACCCGATGAACCACCACCCGACCTGCGCGATGAACCTGAACTTACTACTGCCTGCTGTTGCTGTTTGGCGCTCATAATAGAGTCTTGCCTTATGGCTTCAGCTTCGGCCATTGCCTGGTTCATGCTATCTATAACCTGTTGCCTGGCTATTTCATTCTGCATCGAATCGATAGTACGTTGCTGTGCTTCTTTTTCGGCGTTATGCCCGCACGACGCTATTGAAAACGCTATGCCCGCTATTAATGCTATCTTTTTCATAATTTATATATTGTTGATGCTAGTACCTGTTGAAAAATTATGCCAGCCCGGGCAAAAAGACTAACCGATTGAAATTGAATTGCTTGCGGGGATTGGATTTTTTAGTGCCAGTTCTGCCTTAATACATACGTCCACCTCGTCCCACACCAGGCACCTGTGCTGCGTATCCCAAAGGGTGCAAACCGTCTGTAGTTTGGTTTCCAGGCACATGTTGTCATACGCGTCCGACTCCAGCGTTATTGTCCTGTAATAATCATCGCTACCCACAATCACCCTTTCTGCAATGCGGGTATTATCCTTATCCATAAGGTAACGTTTGTCCTTGCTCAGGTACATTACTTTCTCTTTCACGGGGGTTAATTTTTATTGCTGCTATACCACCAGTTGTTTTCGGTAAGCATATCGGCCGATTTTATAAACAGCCGTCTTACATCGCCCGGTGATGCATACGCGGGAACGGTATGATCGGGAGCTACAAGCTCCAATACATTGTATATACTTATTGCCCTTATTTCAAAAACATCGGTATTGTGCGGCTGGCTGTCATCGAATTTATCGGTTGGTATGCCATTGGTAGGAAATCTTGTAATGATATCGCCTTTGTTAAGGTTGGATAATTGAAGTGCCGTATCTATTTTTTTATACATTAGGTTATGCCGGTGGCATATTTAGCTGCGTTATTCTATTTTGTTATGTTCCATCTTCATTATTTCGCGGTATGCTTTATCAACAAACTGTACTGCATCGAAATTCCGCACCTGCATATCGTCGGAAAAAAGCTGCATATAGCTTTTGCCAACCATAACAGAACGTATCTGGAACTTGCGCAATTGCAACCAGGCCGGTGCATGGAAAGCCCCTAACGATATACTGCAGGCTATTGTATGAATATCTTCTTCAACAGATACTGAATATGAAAGTGGTATATCCAGCATTTCGTTATTTACCTTATGGGTAATCATAATGTCTTTACTCATTATCATGAATTTTATTATTGATCGCACTGCAAGGGCTCTGTTAAAGCCATGAATGGACTAGTTACAAGAAGATTTTGAGTTACCCTAACCGGAGATAATTTCAAAAAAGAATCGTGTGCCTGATAAACATCCTTTTAGGGGGGAAGCCGGAAAATGGTTAAACGCACATAGCAAGGTTTAGATTGCTATAGTGTAATGTACGTGTATTATATGACTATAGCTAATTTAATAAAAGGGGCGGCCTTAACCATCTAAAAAAAAGAAAAAAACATTAAGTTGAAAAATTATATCAATTAATAAGTATTTATCACTATCTTTACTTTTTATTAATTTTTTAGAATTCAATTCAATGCAAGAAGGAAAAGTAAAGTTCTTCAATGAAACTAAAGGTTTTGGTTTCATTACACCGAATGACGGTAGTGCGGACATTTTTGTACACGTTTCTGGTCTTATCGATGAAATACGCGAAAACAGCCAGGTAAGCTACGAAGTACAAAATGGCCAAAAAGGTTTAAATGCAGTTAATGTAAGAGTAATCTAATTTTCTATATTTATCTTTGCAGCGGGTATCACTAAGTGATACCCGCTTTTTTATTGCCCTATTCGTCTTTTATCTCTATCCAAACCGGGCCGTGGTCGCTGGTCTTCTCCCATCCCCTTACCTGCCTGTCAACCCCCGCATTTAGCAACCGTTTATCCATTGCTTTGTTGAGCAAAAAATGATCGATACGAAGACCTGCATTACGTTCATAAGCATTGCGGAAATAATCCCAAAAAGTGTAAATGACTTCATCGGGGTATAATTTACGAATGGCATCCGTCCACCCTTGTGCCATAAGCTTTTGAAATGCGGCCCGTGTTTCCGGCCTGAAAAGCGCATCGTTCACCCAACGTTCGGGTTTATATACATCCAGTTCGTTGGGCATTACATTATAGTCGCCGCAGACAACCACCGGTGTTTTTAATTTGACTAACTCTGCAGTGTGTATTGCTAGCCTCTCAAACCAGCGTAGTTTATAATCGAACTTGGGCCCCGGAGCCGGATTACCATTAGGTAAGTATAGACAAGCTACATGTATGCCATTCACCATCGCTTCAATATAACGACTATGCTCATCTTCAGGATCGCCCGGTAACACACGGCCTATTTCTTCTATCTCTGCGTCGCGCGCAAGTATTGCTACGCCATTCCAGCTTTTTTGCCCGTGCCATATAGCATTATAGCCAGCATCGTTTATTGCCTGCAAAGGAAATTTTTCCTGTGGGGCTTTTAACTCTTGCAGACAAACTACATCGGGCGCTGTTTCATTTAACCAGCGTAGCAATACCGGTAGGCGGCCATTAACACCGTTAACGTTATATGTAGCTATTTTCATTAGAATATTAATGGATAAAGATAAACAGCATCAGCCTAATACCATTTATAGAGTCCCGTTTATGGCCTTTATAAATAAGTTTACCTGCCCGGAACTGCCCTAATCGACGTATCGCCGTAGGTATGTAGTGGCTTACGCTTTTTGAATTGTTTATCGTCAAGGTTAAGTGGCTTTGGTGGATCTTGCACATCGGAATTATAATGCCCGGTTTTTTCAAGAGTAGTACGTGTATCAACCGGTGTTGGTTTACGGTTGGCAGATGTGTTGTTGATATTGCTTGTATTGCTATTTGAAGTATTGCTGCTATTTCCTGCAGACATATTGCTACCTGAACCAGTATTACCGGCTTTGCTGCCAGGGCTAGTATTTATACCTGATGAGGAAGCTGCCGTACTATCGGCAGATGAGGCCATCCCTGTACTGTCAACAGGTATAGTTGAAGATTCCATTATGGTAGTAGAATCGGTGGTAGTTGTGGTTTCTTCACTTGAATTATTTTGACAGGCCGCCATTAGTACAACCGGTAAAAACAATATCATCGTTATTTTTTTCATGACGTACTTTTTTTAATAAACATAAAAATTCAATGCCAGCGCAAAAAAAATATGAGATACCATACTTATAAACACGGTATCTCATATAGAAGATTAAAAATATTAGCGATTGAACATATAGCTCACACCTACGGAGTAACCTATGTTCTTTAAAGACGGGTTGCTATTATTTACAGTAGAGGGCAGTGATGGCTCATAGTTTGCAACGTTATCGCTTTGCACAATATTCATCAAACCCATATCAATGCCAGCCTTTGCAGTAAACCCGCTAGCTAATTCAAAACCCAGCACACCGGTTAAGCCCGCATCAAAACGTTTCAGGTCATCGGTTGCATCGTTACCAATAGTTAATTTCTTATGTGTCTCATCGCTTTGAAGAGCAATGGCATTACCATTTATTTCATTCTTTACGGTGTACTTAGCATCAGCAAAAAGAAGAGCGGAAGCGTAACCACCCACACCAACTATAATACTACCAGATTCACCTACATGTATTTTATATACTACGTTCAGCGGAATTTGTACATAGTTTAAAGTGTTTTTGTTCTTCACCTGTACGTGATGCTCCAAACCTTCGTTACCCATATACGAGAAATTACGCTCTTGCTGGCCGCCTTTCATTGTGTAAATAAGTGCCGGCTGTATGCTCCAGTTTTTATTCAGCATCCAATCGCCCTGCAAACCGCCATAGAAACCCACCTTACCTTGGTTATATGTAGTTTCACCTTCATAATCATCTAATTGTTGATTCAAGCTGACCCCGGCAGTTACGCCCCATTTAAAGCCGCTTTCTTTTGTTGCCTTAGCATCTTGTGCCATTGCACTTACACTTATTAATCCAGTTGCTAAAAGAATACCAATCGTTTTCATTTTTGTCATATTTGATTCGAAACACAACTATAAAAGTCCGTGCCATGACATTGTTTTGAATTTATTTTAACACAATATGAACTGCCCGATATTGTAAATTGATAATTGACAATGTAGTACGATACCGTTTTTTCACCCTTTTACTTTTAAATTTTATGTAGAGTTTTTAAATTTGCACATGCCACGGCGTAAACCATACCATCCTTATCGCAACATCAGGCTAAACCGAAGGCCCGGCAATCGGCCGGCCGCTCCCGTAATTCCCCCACCCCTGTTCTATCAAAAAAGCCATCAACACTCTACCAGTCCCGGCTTTGCTTTATTTGTTATTATCTGTGCTTTTGCAATGATTGTTGGTGGCCTTGTATATATGCTTACTAACAACGCTACAGATGTTGAATTGATGAAAAGCCTGATACAATAGTTTAAAATTATGGTACTTTTTGTGTGTTTTAAGGGGAAAATCATCCATAAATAGCCATTTCTGTTGCCATTTACGCCAAAAAGTTTACAAAACAACCCTTATTTGCGTTTCTGAATTTGGGTAATATGATTACTTTTGCTGTCCGTACAAAAACACTTTATGGCTACAACAGCAGACATTAGAAATGGCATGATTATCAAATTAGATAACAGCCTTTATTCAGTAGTAGAATTCGGACAAAACAAAACAGCCCGCGCAGCAGCAAAAGTTTGGGCTAAACTAAAAGGGGTAGATAATACCCGCTCAATAGAGCACACATGGAACTCGGGCGATAATATATACCCTGTACGTGTGGAACGCCGCCCATATCAGTACCTATATAAAGATGAAAGTGGGTTCAACTTCATGGACACTAACACTTTTGAACAGCTTAGCCTCCCTGAATCGAGCATTGAACGCCCAGAGCTATATAAAGATGGACAGGAATGTTTCATTTTGGTAAATACGGAAACTGAATTGCCAATGAGTGTGGAACTACCTCCAAACGTGGTTTTACGTGTTACCTATTCTGAACCAGGCATGAAAGGCGATACGGCTACACGTACGCTTAAACCTGCAACAGTTGAAACAGGTGCTACGGTAATGGTACCTCTGTTTGTAGATACAGAAGAACTGATACGCATTGACACTAAAACAGGTGCGTATATTGAGCGCGTTAAATCATAAACGTATTTTACCCATTCATTCTTCATAATAAAAGAAATTCCTAATGGAATATAAACAAATACAAGAGCTGATCAAAGCTATTAACAAGTCGAACATCAGTGAATTGAGCATTGAAGATGGCGAATTCAAAATAACTATCAAGCAAGCTCAAAACATCAGCGAAACACAATTTGTAGCTGTACAAGCGCCAATGCATATGCAAATGCCTGCACAGCAGCAAATGCAAATGCCTTCCGCACAACAACCGGCTGCTATTTCAGCTGCACAACCTGCTGCAGAGGCTGCTAATGGCAACTACATTACTATAAAATCTCCGATGATCGGTACTTTCTACCGCAGTTCATCGCCTGATAAGCCAGCTTTTGTAAATGTTGGCGATGAGATAAAACAAGGACAAGTGCTTTGTATTATCGAGGCTATGAAGCTTTTCAACGAAATAGAAAGTGAAATAAGCGGTAAAATAGTAAAGGTATTGATAGACGATGCATCGCCTGTTGAATACGACCAACCATTATTTTTAGTAGAACCTGCGTAAAAAAATAAAAAGTCAAAATTAGAAATTCAAAAAGATGATAGCATAAAACGCTATTTCATTGAATTGTGATTTTGGCTTTTGCTTTTATATCATATATATAAAGTGAAAGCGTTTTTGACTTTTACATTTTAACTTTTAAATTTTTAAAGTGTTTAAAAAAATATTAATTGCCAACCGCGGGGAGATAGCACTACGTATTATACGCACGTGCCGTGAAATGGGTATAAAAACAGTAGCTGTATATTCTACTGCCGATAAAGACAGCCTACATGTACGTTTTGCTGACGAAGCCGTTTGTATAGGTAAGCCTCAGGGCGCAGACTCTTACCTGAATATACCACATATAATGGCTGCTGCAGAGATAACCAATGCAGATGCCATACACCCCGGCTATGGCTTTTTGGCAGAGAATGCAGGTTTCTCTGAAATATGCGCACAGTATAATATTAAATTTATTGGCCCAACCCCTGAAATGATCAGGTCGATGGGTGATAAAATTACGGCTAAAGAAACCATGATAAAAGCAGGCGTACCTGTTATACCGGGTTCTGAAGGCCTGTTGGGAAGCCTGGAAGAAGCGCGAAAAGTTGCGAAAGAAATGGGCTACCCGGTAATACTGAAAGCTACTGCCGGTGGTGGGGGTAAAGGTATGCGCGTAGTATGGGAAGAAAGTGAACTGGAACGTGCTTACGATAATGCAAAAGCCGAAGCGGGTGCATCGTTTAAAAACGATGGTATTTATATGGAAAAGTTCGTAGAAGAGCCACGCCATATAGAAATACAAATAGCAGGCGACCAGTTTGGTACTGTATGCCATTTAAGTGAACGCGATTGCTCTATACAACGCCGCCACCAAAAGCTGGTAGAAGAGTCACCATCTCCTTTCATGACACCGGAATTGCGCCAGCGCATGGGTGAAGCAGCTATCAAAGCAGCTTCAGCCATCAATTATGAAAGCGTAGGTACTATTGAATTCCTGGTTGATAAGCACCGTAATTTCTACTTTATGGAAATGAACACCCGTATACAAGTAGAACATGGTGTTACCGAAGAGGTCATCAACTATGATCTTATTAAAGAGCAAATAAAGATAGCAGCAGGTGTACCTATAAGCGGCCGCAACTACGAACCGGTAATGCACGCAATAGAATGCCGTATCAATGCCGAAGACCCGTATAACGACTTCCGCCCCAGCCCCGGCAAAATAACTGTGTTACACACACCTGGTGGCCATGGCGTTCGTATCGATTCTCACATATATGCAGGTTACACTATACCTCCATATTATGATTCAATGATCGCTAAAGTGATAGCAATAGCGCAAACACGTGAAGAGGCTATACAAACCATGGAGCGTGCTTTAAGTGAATATGTGATAGAAGGTGTTAAGACAACTATACCTTTCCACATGCAACTGATGAAAAATGAAGATTTCAGGAAAGGCAACTTCACTACCAAGTTCATTGAAACATTTAACCTGGTTTAATAAAACTTTAAAGAATACCCGAAGCGTTGGAATAAATTCCAGCGCTTCTTTATTTACATTCGCAGTATGGAAAAAACATTGCTGATAACAGGCGGTGCAGGGTTTATAGGATCGCATGTGGTGAGGTTATTTGTACAGAAATACCCGCAATACAAAATTGTGAACCTGGATGCACTGACTTATGCTGGCAACCTGGAAAACCTGAAGGATGTTGAAAATGAGGCCAACTATGCTTTTGTAAAAGCAGACATTCGTGACGCTGCAGAGATAGAGCGCCTATTTCTACAATATCAACCTGAAGGTGTTATACACCTGGCAGCAGAAAGCCATGTTGACCGTTCTATTGCCGATCCTAATGCTTTTATTGAGACCAATGTAATGGGTACAGCTAATTTGCTGAATGCTGCAAAGAAGCTATGGGCTGCCAATTACGAAGGCAAACGTTTTTATCATGTGTCAACAGATGAGGTATATGGCTCTTTAGGTGAAACAGGGTTTTTCCTGGAAACAACCCCTTACGATCCGCAATCCCCTTACTCTGCTTCAAAGGCCGCCAGCGACCATATAGTACGTGCTTACGGTAATACCTACCACCTGCCGTTTGTTATTACTAACTGTAGCAACAACTACGGCCCTAACCATTTCCCTGAAAAGCTAATACCGCTATTCATCAATAATATTCGCAATAATAAACCTTTGCCTGTGTATGGCGATGGTAAATATACCCGCGACTGGCTATATGTTATAGACCATGCGCGTGCGATAGATACGGTTTTTCATAACGGCAAAAATGGTGAGACCTATAACATCGGCGGCTTTAACGAATGGCAGAATATTGAGTTGGTAAAGCTGCTATGTAAAGATATGGACAAGCAACTAGGCCGCGAAGCGGGGACTTCAGAAAAGCTCATTACCTACATTAAAGACCGTCCGGGACACGACCGCCGATATGCTATTGATGCAACCAAGATCAATAAGGAACTGGGCTGGTCTCCATCGGTAACGTTTGAAGAAGGGCTAGCCAAAACAATTGAATGGTATATGAACAACCAGGAATGGTTAGACCATGTTACATCGGGCGATTATCAAAAATATTACGAGCAGCAATACAACTAATTGCTACTACAAATAAGTATAAATGAAAGGTATTGTTTTAGCCGGGGGCTCCGGTACACGTTTGTATCCACTTACCATAGCGGTCAGTAAACAACTGATGCCGGTATATGATAAACCGATGATCTATTACCCACTTACTACACTTATGTTGGCGGGTATCAACGAGATACTTATCATTACTACACCAGAAGACCAGGCGGGCTTTAAAAAACTGCTGGGCGATGGTAGCCAGATAGGTTGCAGGTTTGAATTTGTAGTACAACCAAAACCCGAAGGACTTGCACAAGCATTTATATTAGGCGCCGATTTTATTGGTAAAGATTCTGTAGCCCTGGTTTTGGGCGATAATATATTCTATGGTTCGGGTATGGGTACTTTGTTGCAGAAGAAACTAAACCCTGATGGCGCCACTGTATTTGCTTACCAGGTAGGTGATCCTGAACGCTATGGTGTGGTAGAGTTTGATAAAGACTATAAAGTACTTAGTATAGAAGAAAAGCCCAAACAGCCTAAATCGAACTACGCTGTACCGGGGTTATACTTTTACGATAATGAAGTGGTTTCTATTGCACAGAACATGAAACCATCGCCACGTGGTGAATTGGAAATAACTGATGTAAACAAAATATACCTGGAGAAAGGCAAACTGGAAGTGGGTGTATTGGACCGCGGTACTGCATGGCTGGATACTGGTACTTTTGACTCTTTGCAAGAAGCCGGTCAGTTTATTGAAGTAATAGAAAAACGCCAGGGCCTTAAGATAGGCTGTATAGAGGAAGTTGCTTACCGTAAAGGCTTTATAGATAAAGCTCAACTAAAAGCATTGGCTGAAAAATATATGAAGAGCGGGTACGGTGTGTATTTGAATATGATTGCTCAAGAAAAATAAGGCATTGAAGATAATTGCACATAGAGGCTATTGGCTAAACCCGGAAGAAAAGAATACTGAAGCTGCTTTTGTAAGAAGTATAGAAAACGGCTTTGGTATAGAAACTGATATACGCGACTATAATGGTGAGCTGGTAGTATATCACGATGTACCAGGCATTGCGCAGCACCCTATGATGTTCAAACGCTTTTTGCAGCAATACGATCAGCAAACCGATCAAGACGCTGTATTGGCCATCAATATAAAATCGGACGGGCTACAAGATATGCTGGCAGATGCACTAAGTAAATATCCCGCACTTAACTATTTCACCTTCGATATGTCGATACCTATGCTTTACTTTGGGTACAGGCCTAGTGGATTGACTTTCTTTTCCAGCATTAATGAATTTTTGAAAGAGCCAGTTTGCTATGCAGAATGTGCAGGTATATGGCTGGATGGTTATACTAATATATGGTACGATTCAGCCCTTATGAATAAGTTCATTAAAGAAGATAAGAAAGTATGCATCGCATCACCCGAGTTGCATGGTCGGGATCACTTACCATTATGGAACCGACTGATGTCGAGCAGTCTTTACCGTAACGACAATGTTTACTTGTGCACAGACATGCCCGATAAAGCCAAAGCATTCTTCAGCCGATAGTTTATGAGTATATACATTATTCCTGCGCTTACAATACTCGCAGCCTGGCTGGCAGTTTCTATCCCGGTTTATTTCATCTTCAATCCTAAAAAGCCAATCAATATTTTTGACATCAGGGTACAAGGTTTGCTATACTCACATTGGCATATTTTAGGCACCGAGATCAGCAAATTCATATCAGCCCAATTGAAAATAGATGACCTGTCATCTAAACTATTAAACCCGTCGGTATTGGCAGAATTACAGCCGACAATCGAAACACATATCGACCAGTTTTTAAGAGTGAAACTGCTGGAGAAAATGCCTTTCCTGTCAACTTTTCTGGGAGAAAGTACATTGGCGAAACTGAAGATTGGCATGATGGAGGAGATAGAATTACTGCTGCCAGAAGTGATGGAACAGTATATCAGCAAATCAGCTTCATCTTTAGATACTGAAAGCTTAATAGCAAATAAGATCAGTAAGATAAGCATCGGACAAGCAGAATATACCATTCATAAAGCTATGCGTAGCAAGATACTTGGTACAAAGTGGCTGGCAGTATTTATTGGCCTTATAGTGGGGCTTATACAAATTGCAATAATCTCATTATAAATTTATAATTGCGGACAATACTTAATGTGTTGTAAACGACAGGTAATGTTGTAATTTTGAAACAAATAGAGCCGAAATGCCACATTATCACTCTTTAGGAAAAATACCACACAAACGCCATACACAATTCCGAAAACCAGACGGAAATTTATATTCAGAACAACTATTCAGTACTGAAGGGTTTTCATCGAACTCCTCACTTCTGTATCATGTTTATCCTCCAACACAAATTATACGTACAGAAGAACCTGTAGATGTTAGTCCAAAACGTTCTACAGATAATATCTTAAAACACAGAAGTTACCAGGGTTTTAAAGTAACTCCCACCGCCGATTACCTGGATAGCCGTAAAGTGGTTCTGTTTAATAACGATGTACAGATAACGCTTGCTGCACCACAAAGCAGTACTACCGAATACTTCTATAAAAATGCAGATGCTGATGAAGTGTTATTTGTACATGAAGGTACAGGCACACTAAAAACACAGTATGGCCAAATACCTTTTGGCTACGGCGATTACCTGGTGATACCACGTGGTAGTATATACCAGATACATTTCGATACAGCAGATAACAGGCTTTTCATAGTTGATTCATTTAGCCCGATAACTTTCCCTAAAAGGTATTTAAGCAAGTATGGCCAGCTACTGGAACATGCACCTTATTGCGAGCGTGATCTACGCAAACCGCAAGACCTGGAAACCTTCGACCAGAAAGGTGAATTCCTGATAAAAGTGAAGAAAAGAGGCTTGATGTACAACATCTGGTATGCAAATCATCCTTTCGATGTAGTAGGCTGGGATGGTTGTGAATACCCTTATGCCTTCAGCATACACGATTTTGAACCCATAACAGGACGCGTACACCAGCCACCACCGGTACACCAAACATTTGATGCACATAATTTTGTTATATGCTCTTTTGTGCCCAGGTTGTATGACTACCATCCCGAAGCTATACCAGCACCGTATAACCATAGCAATATAGATAGTGATGAAGTTTTGTACTATGTTGATGGCGATTTTATGAGCCGCAAACACGTGACCCGTGGCATGATAACTTTACACCCAGGTGGTATACCACACGGGCCGCACCCAGGTGCTGTTGAAAAGAGCATAGGTGCGAAAGAAACGAAGGAGCTGGCGGTAATGGTTGATACCTTTCACCCGCTGATGATGACCCAAGACGCACAAGGTATAGAAGATGAGAACTATATAATGAGCTGGGCAGAATAAATAATTGTATTAAACACCATTCATAAAACAGTAGAAATGGAACAACTTACAGTAAGTGAAAAAATGAAGCAAGCGAAAGACTTTCTTCCTATTAATGGCACTGACCATATAGAAATGTATGTAGGTAATGCTAAACAAGCAGCACACTTCTATAAAACAGCATTTGGCTTCCAGTCGTTGGCATACGCCGGTCCGGAAACGGGTGTACGCGATAGCGCTTCCTATGTGTTGCAGCAAGGTAAAATACGCCTTGTGCTCACTACCCCACTTAAATCCAGCAATCCAATATCAGAACATATATACAAACATGGTGATGGTGTAAAGATACTGGCCCTGTGGGTGGACGATGCTTATAAAGCTTTTGAAGAAACAACACAACGTGGTGCTAAAGTATATATGGAGCCTAAGACTCTTACCGACGAACATGGTGAGGTACGCATGTCAGGCATCTATACTTATGGTGAAACAATTCACTTGTTTGTAGAACGTAAAAACTACAATGGCGTGTTTTTGCCAGGCTATAAAGAGTGGAAAAGCGATTATAACCCGGCTGATGCAGGCCTGCTGTATGTAGACCATTGCGTAGGCAATGTAGGCTGGAACCGCATGAATGATACCGTAAAATGGTATGAAGATGTAATGGGATTCAGCAATATTCTTACTTTCGACGATAAGCAGATCAATACCGAATACTCAGCATTGATGAGTAAAGTAATGAGTAACGGCAACGGATATGTTAAGTTCCCTATCAACGAACCGGCTGAAGGCAAAAAGAAATCGCAGATAGAAGAATATCTTGATTTTTATGAGGGCGAAGGGGTTCAGCACATTGCTGTTGCAACTAACGATATTATCGCTACAGTACGGAACTTGAAAGCACGCGGAGTTGAATTTTTAGATAGCCCAGATTCTTATTACGAAGAGTTATTTAACCGTGTAGGTAAAATAGATGAAGACCTAGCTCCGCTACATGAGTTGAAAATATTGGTGGATCGCGATGAGGAAGGTTACCTGTTACAAATATTTACTAAACCTGTTGAAGACCGCCCAACCCTTTTCTTTGAAATAATTCAACGTAAAGGTGCTAAGAGCTTTGGTGCTGGCAACTTCAAAGCATTGTTTGAATCAATAGAACGCGAACAAGAAAAACGTGGTAACCTGTAAACACAGTTTACAATAAAATATCTAAGGCCATCTCTTACGAGGTGGCCTTTTTCATGTATGTACTTGAGTTTTACCAGTAGTTAATAATTACATGACAATATAAAATATTTGTCATTATAATGTCTTAAAACAATTAAAAACCGCTTAAAACAAATACATTTTTTATTTCATGCTAATTATTTCACATAATTATGTAAACACATTAATGTGAAAGCTATTTAATCACTACATAAAAAAAATCGCCTATAAAATAACAACTCCCGTTCCCTCTTCGATTTAAGTTAAAAACATTAAAATAAAACCTATGAAAAAATTACTACTATCAGCTTTAACCTGTTTACTTTTTATTACAGCACAAGCACAATGTCCTATCAGTGCAGGCATCACTTTTCAAAACACACCATACGGCAATGCCTTATTGCGTTATGAATTTACTAACACATCCAGCTATGGCACATTTACCAATCCCATGGGTGCAGAAATATGGATAGATTTTGGAGATGGCTCTACCAGCACAGGCTATGCCTATACAGGGTACCCTGGTACATTCGGTCATGAATATGCAAGCCCCGGCACATATTCAATCGTATTTGCTTCAAGCGATATTGATACTATGACAGGAATAGTGAATTGTACGGACACATTCAGAACTACACTAACTACCAGCTATACATCATGCGCTACAAGTATGTCAGTAACATCTTTGGGTGGTACCAGTTATAGCTTTACAGCTACAACGCCTGCCGGTACTTCGCCTATATACTATTATTGGTCGTTTGGAGATGGCACATATGGCTCTGGCAGTCCTGTAACACATACCTATGCTGTTGACAGCACTTATATTATAACACTGCAGGCTATCGATAGTGTTAACATGTGCTTTTATACCAATGATTATCTATTAAACAATACAGTACCTGATTCTAACATGATATCAGGCTATGTGGTAGCCGATACCTTTGATATGTCTGCTATTAGCAATCCACAAGTAAGAGTATGGCTCATTACTTATGACAGCACTACGCAAATATTATCTGCTGTCGATTCAACAGATGTTTTCCCTGCACCAGATGATGCATATACGCTTTACCAGTTTGCTAATGAACCCGCTGGTGTGTACCGTACAAAAGCACATGTGATCAATGGCCCTTCAACAGGTACAACATTCGTTCCTACTTATTACGATTCGTCCCTGTACTGGAATACTGCATCTATCATTACTCACTATGGTACTTCAACCAAGGGAATAAACATCTACATGCAAAAAGGCACTGCGGTTACGGGCCCCGGCTTTATTGGCGGTGATATAACACTGGGTGCTAACAGGGGCACAAGTGCTGGCGTACCCAACTTACTTATTTTCTTAAGAGATGCTAATGGTGAACTTATAAGCAGTACATATACCGACGCCAATGGCATATACGCATTCAACAATTTACCTGTTGGTACATATTCTGTTTATCCTGAAAATGGCGGCTATACTACTACGGCATACAGTGTTATGCTTACAGCAGGTAATCCCATTAAAAACAGCATAAACTTTGGATACGATGAAAATGATAAGACAATTGCTCCAAAAACTACTTCTGTTGAAGATGTAAATAATACAGGTACTTTCAGTATCTATCCCAACCCTGCTAATAGCAAAGTATATATCAACTGGAAAAATACAGGTGGTAAAGCTGATGTGATTGTTTCGGATATTGCAGGCAGAAAGGTAATAGAGAAGAGCTTTGATACCGACAAGCAGGGTATACTTGATCTAAATACACTTACTCCGGGGCAATATTTCATCTCGGTAGAGGCAGCTGAAACTTCGGGTAAACAAAAATTAGTGATAATAAGGTAATTCCCCCGATGATTGACCAATGAAAAGAGGCAGAAATTCTGCCTCTTTTCATTTTTATTAAGAAAACTTTTAGTTTCAAAATATTAACTTTGTTAGCATCGCAATTACATATTTAATTTTCTTTCGAATGGCAAAAAGGCTTCTTCGTGCTTGGGCTTTAGCGTTATTAGTATGTTGTCAGTTTTCTGCTTCGTATGCGCAAGATGATGTACAGACATTCCGAAATTTTCAATTCTCCTTCAACCGCGTATCGCAGGCGTGGATGAAAAATAATGATACGCTACGTAAAATGTTCGAATCGAAAGGGCTTAAATATCCGTCAGGCGATATTTATATCCGCTCATTCAAAGCTCAAAATGAAATGGAGCTATGGGCCCGTAATACGGACACCAGTCAATATTCTCTTGTAAAGACCTATCATATTTGTGCATTATCGGGCATACTAGGCCCTAAACGTTACGAAGGCGACAGACAGGTGCCGGAAGGATTTTATTTTATTGATGACTTTAATCCTAAAAGCGATTTCCATCTTTCTCTTTTGCTGAATTACCCCAATTATTCCGACATGTTATTGGGCGACAGAAAAAAGCCCGGCGGCGATATATATATACATGGTGGTTGTGTAACTGTGGGTTGTATGCCTATGACAGATGGCATAATACAAGAACTATACACCCTTTGCCTGAATGCCAAACTAAGCGGGGAAACTTATATACCCGTACATATATATCCTGTACGTTTCGATAAGACAGGGCTTAACTTTCTTGGCCGCCAATATGCCGATGATACTACCAAACAACGTTTCTGGATAAACCTGAAATCGGGCTACGATTATTTTGAGCGCTACCACAAACTGCTGCCGGTCATATACAATGCAGAGGGTAAATACATCACCTCTATTAATTAATTACTGTTTGCATTATCAGTTAGCCTAATTTTGCGTCGTTACTTATGAGACGTATATTTTCAAAGATTATTAAACATAAGGTAGCTTATTCTGCTATTTTATTCTTGTTGCTACTGGTTTCCTGCGAGAAAGAAGTAAATATTAAACTAGACGATGGGCAAGCTCGCCTTGTAGTAGAAGGAGCTATTGAAACAGGTTTACCACCCTATGTTTTCCTCACTAAATCGATTGGCTATTTTGCTAAAATAGACCTGAATACACTACAAAACAGTTTTGTGCATAATGCTGTGGTGAAAGTATCGGACGGTGTAAAAACAATTACATTAAAAGAATATAATGTTGATACAGGCAGCAATGGAAATAAGTTTTACTTCTACAGTATTGATACAGCCTTAGCCCCTACGGAATGGCTGTTAGGCGAAGTTGAAAAAACATACACACTCACAATTGAATGGGAAGGACAGAGCTACCAGGCAGTTACTAAAATACCCAATCCAACACCGCTCGATTCCGTAATTACCAGCCAACCTTCAATTATACCTAAAGACAACCCCGATGCAAGGCAGATAAAGGTGTTTTTTAAAGATCCTGATACATTGGGCAACTATATGAGGTACTTTACTAAAAGAAATAGCGAGCCTTATTATCCGGGACTTAATTCTGTTTACCCCGATGAATTAATAAACGGAACTCAGTTTGAAACTACCTTGGCTGCGGGGGAAAACAGGAATGGTAGTCTTAGTTTCGATTCTTTAGGCTTTTTTCATCCCGGCGATACGGTGACATTAAAATGGTGCGCTATAGATAAAAAAGTATATGATTTCTATAGCACTTTTGAATTTGCTATCAGCACTATTGGCAGCCCTTTTGCTTCGCCTATCAAAGTTAAAACCAATATAAACAATAATGCTTTGGGGGTTTGGGCTGGCTACGGGTCTATTTATAAGACCCTTGTAATAGAATAATTGCTTATGCAAATACCTGTATAAGCTATCAAGGCTTACGGCAACCAATTTTTTTTCGCATTTTTGCAGCCACTTAATTATGAATATGTCAGAAGTAGAAAAAGTCCATTGCCTGATAATAGGTTCGGGCCCTGCAGGGTATACTGCAGCTATATATGCCGCCCGTGCCAATCTTAAACCAGTAATGTATCAAGGGTTGCAGCCAGGTGGCCAGTTAACCATAACCACTGAGGTTGAGAACTACCCGGGTTACCCTGAAGGTATCATGGGGCCTCAAATGATGGTAGATTTTGAAAAACAAGCGCAACGTATGGGTGCTGATATTCGTTGGGGTCTTGCTACTAAAGTTGACCTAACCAGCCGGCCATATAAAGTGGAAATAGATGAAGAAAAGTGGATCGAAACTGATTCTTTAATAATTGCCACAGGTGCCTCAGCAAAATGGTTGGGCATACCCTCCGAACAACGGTTGAACGGTCATGGCGTATCAGCCTGTGCTGTATGCGATGGTTTCTTTTTCAAAGGCCAGGAAGTGGCAATAGTAGGTGCCGGCGATACAGCATGCGAAGAAGCACTATACCTGTCAAAGCTATGCAGTACGGTACACATGTTTATTCGCCGCGATGAAATGCGCGCAAGCAAAGTAATGCAGGCCCGTGTGTTGAATACAAAAAACATAAAAGTTTACTGGAATACTGAAACAGTTGAAATTTTAGGCGATACTAAAGTTGATAGCGTAAAAGTAAAGGATGTAAAAACTAATGAAGAGATAGTCATACCAATCAAAGCATTCTTCGTAGCGATAGGCCATGAGCCAAATTCATCGCTATTTAAAGGATGGTTAGATATGGATGAAGCTGGTTATTTAATTGCACAGCCTGGTAGCTCTAAAACTAATATTGAAGGTGTTTTTGCCTGTGGTGATGTACAGGATAAAATATACAGGCAGGCGGTAACTGCTGCAGGTAGCGGTTGTATGGCTGCCCTTGATGCTGAAAGATATCTCAGCGCCCTTGAACATACGCAACAATAGCTAACTTTCATTGATAAACAATAAGGCCACCTATAAAGGTGGCCTTATTGTTTATCGGAAATATTTTCAATACTACATATGCAGTTTCTCTTTCTTTTGCAATAATTCATCTACCGTTTCACGGTACATTTCATCGGGCACGCAGCAGTCAACGGGACAAACAGCTGCACATTGAGGTTCTTCATGAAAGCCCTGACACTCAGTACACTTGTTTGCAGTTATGTAATAAGTATCAACAGCTACCGGCTCATGCCGCTCATTTGCCTCGGTGTGACTACCGTCCATTAAAACAAAATCGCCTTTTACAGAGGTACCATCAGCTATAGCCCACTCTACACCACCTTCATATATAGCGTTATTAGGGCATTCAGGTTCGCAAGCCCCGCAGTTTATACATTCATCTGTTATCTTAATTGCCATATTTTTAGTTTATATCGCCACAAAGTTACAATTTGCGTTTCGAAAAAATAAACGCATGCTTACTACCGGGGAAAGAATAGAATTACTAGTGAAATTAGGGACATATATGTTGTCTCAGGATGAGGAATGGGAAAATGTACAGTTCAGGGCAACGAATACAAATGCATGGTTTACCAAAGAGCATATTGAGCTATCGGCCAATAATATTGCTACACAGTTTCTTCAAAGAGAAAAGTTGGAAAATTGGGTTTCACAGTATAAAGTAACCCTACTGCCCAAAAAAGTGGGCATCATAGCTGCCGGTAATATACCAATGGTAGGTTTTCACGATCTTTTATGTGGTTTCATGAGTGGCCACATTGTAATAATGAAGCTTTCTTCAAAAGACGACGTATTGATACGCCACCTTATTGAAAAATTATCGGAATGGGAACCTAAGGTTAAAGACCAATTGCAAATAGGCGATATGTTAAAGGGCTGCGATGCCTATATTGCTACAGGTAGCAACAACAGCGCCCGGTATTTTGAACAGTACTTTGCAAAATACCCACATATAATACGGAAGAACAGAACTTCGGTAGCAGTGCTTGATGGCACTGAAACCAGCGAAGAACTGCGATTGTTGGGGAAAGATATTTTTGATTATTACGGGTTGGGGTGCCGTAACGTAACCCAGGTATGGCTACCTGAAGGCTATGAAATTCCTAAAATATTTGATGCGCTTGCCATTTACGAGCCTATTATCCACCAGCACAAATATAAAAACAACTACGACTACTACCTTGCGATCTATTTGCTTAATCAGGTACCTTATTTTAGTAATGATTTTTTGTTAATGGTGCAAAACGAAGTTCCGTTTTCTGCAGTCAGCGTATTACATTATAAATATTATAATGAATCAACTACTGCATATTCAATTTTGAAAAAAGATGAAAATATACAATATATAGTTGGGCATAAAGGTATAAGTTTTGGTCAATCGCAAACCCCGTCTTTGACTGATTATGCAGACAATATTGACACAATGGCATTTTTAGAATCTTTATAGTATTTTAATTAGAGCGATGTTGCTATTGTGTTAAAATTTAGTATCTTGTACTCCATCTGAATTATGGTACTATACCCCAATTAGTTATGAAGAATGCTTGAAAATCATTTTTTCATACTATTAAGGCATACAACATAATTCTGATGCTCTCTGAACCAACTAAATTGTAAAAAAAACCGTCTTACTAACTAATATTCCAAGCTTTTTCGAAAAAGGTATAACATGAAAAGAATTTTATCGGTTCCTGCACTGTTATTGTTGGTCTTTTTTACAGGCATTTCCCCTGTGAAAGCCTTCCAAATTACTACAGCATATACAAGCAATCCCAATTTAACCTTGTTTAGTGTGCCGGGGCCCCACTATATACTGTTTAACATTTATAACGGTAACTCGTATCCGGTATCATTGACCGATGTAAATACGCTCCATTTTGCTGAAGCCGACCTTGGAGGTGGAAATACCTTGTCGAACAATGGCGCTACTTACTCACTGCTTTACAGCAATACAAGTCTTCAAGGGCCTCCTTCGGCTATTACAACCTGGCCGCTTGTGGGCAATTCTTCACCAATATATGCTACAACTAATGCTATAATTCCGGTAATTACAGGCCTTAATTTTACAATACCACCCAATACCGAATATCGTTTTGCTTTAGTAAGTAATGATACTATGGTAGTAGCGGGCGGCCTGGACATAAACGGCTTAGGAAACCCTCCATTGCCTCTTACATTTTCAAATGGCGGTGTAACGCTTAGCCCTGTTTACTACACCCCGGGCGGTAAAACTCAATTTGGCACATATCCCCTGGTACCGGTTACACCAACTGCTGACGCAGATACATTTGGCTGGGAAGGTGCAGTAACAATTAGGCGCACCGGCCCGGTTATAGTTATCACAAACAACTTTTCCTGCGAAGGTGGTGATATAACATTAACAGCTAATGTACCTCCAACTGTAACAGGTGCTACTGTCAACTGGACAGGCCCCGGCGGACGTACTCATATAGGCCCTACATGGACATTGACTAATGTTGACCCTACTTATACCGGTACTTATACTGCAAGCTATACTGTTACCGGCCCTCAGGGTACAGAAACATCCACAAAAACCGAGGCTGTGGTTACGGTAAATCCAACGCCGCCGGCACCTGTGGTTACAGGCAGAACAAAATACTGTGCTGATGAACAATATGAAGGTGTAACAGTTAATGGCCAAAACATACTTTGGTACACCAATGCAACCGGTGGTACAGGTACCACATTAGCACCTTATGTAAACACAACGCTGGCCGGTAGTTATACTTTTTACGCATCACAAACTATCAATAACTGCGAAAGCAAACTACGTGCACCTATTACAATAACCGTGGCACCTAAGCCAGAACCTCCTGTAGTAGTAACCCCAATAGGTTATTGCGAAAATGCTACACCTGAACAACTTACTGCAGTAGGCGACAACTTGCTTTGGTATTACGACCCTGTTGGTGGACTATCTTCTGTAAACGCACCAACACCTAATACCAGCGTTAGAGATTCTTTTATATATTATGTTTCGCAAACAGTAGATGGTTGTGAAAGCGACCGCGCAAGGATTGATGTGATTATTTCCTTCACTCCCAACGGCCTGATACTTGTAAGCCGCGAACCTGAAATTTGCGAAGGAGATACTTTAACTTTTAACTACTATGGTAGCGCTGTAACCAACACTGCTTACAACTGGCTTATACCTCAGCAAGATGCCGAACTTATATCTGGTATACCAGGTACGTCCGGCCCGCTTGTTGTTCGCTTTAACAATGCCGGTATTTACCGCATGGGGCTGAATACAGGTAATATCGGTTGCTATAGTGAATTGTATTCGCAACCAATTACTGTAAAAGGAATACCTGACGGTGCAATAGTATCGAAGCCTAATATTTGTAAAATGGCTACCGAGTTAATTTCACTTTCAACTTATACACCTACAATAGATAGCTTTATCTGGAACTTTGGTGGTGGTACTGCCACACACTTTGCTACAGATCAAGGCCCTTACGGTGTATATTGGTCAGAACCAGGTGAACATATTATCTCTCTTATTGTAACTGATGATCTGTGCCGTGATACTGTTTACGATACTGTAATGATTCACGAACTGCCTGATGCAAAGATCAATGGCTATGTAGATGGAACTATAATATGCGCAAGCGATAGCATTAAATTTCAAGCTAATACTATAGAACCTGCATCTCAATATGTATGGAGCCCTACCCGATTCTTTGACAATTATGATAACCTCCCTGTAACTTATGCACGTGTTGATTTTGACAGTAAAATCAAACTACAGGTGACAGATGAATATGGTTGTACTAATTCGGATAGCGTTGCTATAAAAACCAAGCTATGTTGCGACATAAATATGCCAACAGCCTTTACCCCGAATAGTGATGGTAAGAATGACATCTTCCGCATAATAAGCGCCGGCGATCTTAATATATCAAGCTTTAGGATAGTAAACCGCTGGGGACAAGTTGTATTCGAAACGGCTGATCCTCGTGTAGGCTGGGATGGTAATCTGAACGGCAAACCACAAGATATGGGTAGCTACGCATACTCTATCCGCTACAAATGCGCTAATAAAAATACAGAGCAACACGGAGAACTGACACTAATAAGATAGTTTCACAGACCACTCCAAATAATAAAAGAGGCCCCTGAATTTCAGGGGCCTCTTTTATATGCATAAAACCACGTGATCAATACTTCAGCATAATTGTCCCTCGCTTAGTACTCTACACAAGTGATTATTAAGCCAAACATGTTATAATATATTTGAGGATGCATTAATCTCTTTGAAGAGATACCACCCACTTCATAATTATGGATTGATTTCGTTATCTCCTTTTAAGAAATACAAAACCATTTTTTTCGCCCAGGTATTGAATTTGCGGGAGTGCCAGGTATTTATCTTTATCCATAATCTTACAGATAAAATAAGTTGGCTTATCTACGTCACCATGCAATAACCAATTGGTATCGTAATAGTTTTTATTCGCAGGTGGCTGAACAGCAGCATAAAAAAGGTGTGCATAGCTTTTATAACCCAATACTTGAACATATACATCTTTACCTTTCAAGCTTTTAAAGTATTCAATAGCTGCACGTTGCGAAAATGCTTCAATCTTGGGCGTAAAGTGCAATACAGTAACCTGTATTATTAATAATTGTACTATGCATAGCAAAAGCATTCCTTTTCCAAACTGCTTTCTCATTATTACAATCGCTACAATTATACCTACAATATATATCGCACCCCAAATCGCTTCGCTATAACTCCACGATACAGTTGCTCCAAAATTGCCTACAGCAAAAGGGTCATTTATATAAGGAATGATGTATTGCTTATTGACACCAATTACAGGCAATGCTATAATTGCGATAGCTAAAAGACAGCCAATTATCAGCATCAGATTTTTCACCCAGCCTTTTAGTTTTGCATCTTCTTCACTTAGCTTATATACCTGCAATGCAGCTAAAAAAGTCAATGGAAAATAGCAAAGCGAGGAATAGTGGACAATTTTTGTTTTAACAATAGAAAACAGCACCAATACTACCCAAAACATGATCCACATCCAACTTGTAAAATCGCGCTGCATCTCGTTGTCTTTCGAACGGATCCTTCGATATTGAAAAAGAAATATAGATGCAGGAAAACAACCTAGCAGTAAAATGATGAAATGATAATAGAAAGGCCCGCCATGCCCGGCATCTTCTGTGCGGAACAAACGAACTTGGTAAACAATAAAATCTATTACAAGCGTCCACCCATGGTTAATAATCTCGATACCAAACCAAATACAGGTAGTAAGTAACGAGGTTATACCAACAACAGCAAGGTAACCTAGCTTAATGCCCCAGAAACCCTTATTCCAGAGTATGTAAACCCCAAGCGCCATCATTGCTACTAAAATAGCTACAGGCCCCTTGGTGAGCACCGCAAGGCCTAAAAACACACCTCCAAGTATGGCATGCAACATGCGCTGTTCAGAATGGCGCAGTAAATACACCTGAAAGAAGGCAAGAAATATGAATAGATTAAAAACAGGGTCGATGATGCCAGACTTGAAATAAAAATGCGGCAGCCATGTTGCAGCATATAATAATACCCACCAGGTAGCCATTCGCTCATTTACCACTCGTTTACCTACATAAAACAAAGTCACAAGAGTTAATACGCCGGTAAGTGCGTTAGGAAACCGGGCAGCATATTCATTGACGCCAAAAATTTTCATAGATAAAACCTGCAACCAAATAAACAGGGGAGGTTTTTCCCAAAAGGGAAGAAAATCTATCTGTACCCGCAGATAGTCGTGGCTAACAAGCATTTCGCGGGCACATTCTGCAAAATTTATCTCGTCCCAATCGAACAAATGTACTTGTCCTAAAAAAGGGAAAAAAAGTAAAGACGCTAAAATAATGATAGCGAGGTATCGTAACGATGCCGGCATAATCAATCTTTTTGTTTGAAGAAATATCCCTGGTACCTATTGAGCAAAAAGATAATAAGTGTTGTAAAGATAGTACCTATGATACTACCCACATATACATCGATAAAAAAGTGGGCAGCCAGGTAAAGGCGTGAATAAGCTACCAGCAATGCAACAAAAAAGAATATTGTACCCAGCCACTTGTAGCCCGGCCTTAGAAAAATAGCAATAAGTGTAAAAAAACAGAAAGCTGCGCATGTATGCCCCGATGGAAAACTGTTATTCATTAATCTTGGCCATTCAGGCAATATATGTATCCATTGCGCTCCTT
>CAMLFX010000042.1 GCA_946479435.1 uncultured Sphingobacteriales bacterium
CTGGGGAACTACAGTGAGCGTTATAACGGCGCTAAGGTATAAATTTTAAAAAATAGTTGGGCTTATCAGTTAAGCAAAGGTTTCGTATTCAAAACCGGGTCAGGGTTTTTAAGTGCCTGGTAGTCGGCCAGCGTACTTGCAAAGCCCGTCCATACCATGAGGGGTATGTATTTAAGCGCTTCTTTTTTATCGTTTTTAAAAGCTATCATTAAGCTGGCAATAGCGAGTGCAAGGTCAATTTTGGTCCATATAGCGGCTAACACCGGGCTTTTTTTACGGAAGTACACGTAGTTGAAAGAAAAGAAAACAGCCCATATACCTGCCTGTAACCATAAAAGCTTCTTTTTTTCAGGCGTGTCTGCTTTTTTAGCTATTGAAAGTAAGGCCGATAACAGGAACGAATTATTGAAGGTCCATGCTGGGGCGAAAAGCCAGCCTGGAGGCGCCCAGGGGGCCTGTTTCAGTTCTTTATCATATACTTTGCGGTCTTTTTTATTGCTGCGGGTGCCCGATAGCGCGCCGAGAGCCGATACCGCCACCGAAATAAGCGCCAGTTGCCACCATTTTAGCTGGTTGCCTTTGTAAATAGCCTTATCGAGAATAGAGACTGACTTATCATTGGTAGGTACTATGCGATCGGTGTACATGGGAGCATGGATTTTACATTATAGATGTAAAATATAGTGCCATTGGTGTTAAAGTATGGAAACGGCAAAACCACAGAGGTATAGCCACCGTAATTATGGGTAAATTTGCAAGATGTTTAATTTATTTAAAACAAGTTTGTTGCTGGCGCTAATAACCATTAGTGCAACGGCATGCGCACAAAAAAAAGACCATTACGAAGAATCGAAAACGTTTAAACAGATGAATGATACAAAACCAAACGAAACAGGTAAGAAAGAAGAAGTAGCTACATTTGGCGCGGGGTGTTTCTGGTGTACGGAAGCGCAGTTTCAGCAGTTGAAAGGTGTTAACAGGGTAGAGTCGGGTTATTCGGGTGGACAAATAGAGCACCCAACTTATAAGCAAGTGTGCACCGGCAGCACCGGGCATGCAGAGGTAACTAATGTATATTACGATCCTTCTGTAATTAGTTACGATGAGTTGTTGGCTGCGTTCTGGACCATGCACGATCCTACCCAGCTCAACAGGCAGGGCAATGATGTGGGTACACAATACCGCTCGGTAATATTTTATCATAACAATGAACAAAAGCAAAAGGCGGAAGAGTACAAAAAGAAGCTGAATGAAGAGAAAGCCTATAATGCACCTGTTGTAACGGAAATATCGCCCTATACCCAATTTTATATAGCTGAAGATTATCACCAGAACTATTACAACGAAAATGGTTCACAACCTTACTGCGTGTTCGTGGTAAAGCCTAAGCTGGACAAATTTAAAAAGGTTTTTGCCGGTAAACTGAAGACCGCGCAGTAGGTTAATAGTAAAATGTATATTTAAAGGCCTTGTTCCAGGGCCTTTATTTTTTGTGGCTGTTTACAAGTTGAAGGAAATAATAAAATCGGTTTATATAGCATAAAATAATATTTTAAAATAGCTGTAATTTATATTTTTAATTGTATATTTGTTATGGTAAATAATACCGGAACAAAATATAACCGTTTACAACAAATATGCAGTATAAACCTGCGAACACAACAAAACACAACAAAATATCGCCTGCCGCAATAGCCGGTTGGGTAAGGTGTATTTTCCTGGCAGCTATTATTTTACCCGTCTTTACTTTGCGGGTATCAGCACAAACTAAAACGGCTAAAACTGACAGGGTGCTATTTGTGCTCGACGGGTCGTATGCAATGAACGATGTGTGGCAAGGGGATGAAAGTAAATTCAGGCTTGCCTCAGCAATCATAACCCGCATTATCGATAGCGTTAACTATAACAATGGCGAGGTGGAATTTGGCTTGCGGGTGTTCGGTCACCAGTTCAATAAGTCTTTAGCGAAATGCGAAGACAGCAGGGTAGAGGTGGCATATAGTAAGGACAATCTTGCACAAACCACCTTACGTTTAAACGACTTAAAACCGAAAGGGACAGGTTCTTCCACCTACGCACTAAACAAAGCTTTAGCGGCAGATATAAATGATACCGCCCATTACAGGTATAGTATAGTGTTGTTGCAGGGGGCGGCTAATAGCTGTGCCGGCGATAATTGTACGGAACTAATTAACAGCGCTAAAAGAAACCAGCTCTACAGGCTATACAAAATAGAGTTGGGCGACGATGCTACTGCAGATAAATACTGCATGGATAATGTTTTTGAAATAAAGCTTGCTGAAGATGTGAACAAAAGCATTCAGCATATAGCCGCGCAATTTCGCGTACGCAGGGCCGTTGTAAAAGACACACCGCCTGTTAAAAAAACAGCAGCCATATATGAGGTTAAAACACCACCCGCATTAAGAAGCAAGCAAACTGCGCCTGTGGTAAAAATAGACACTGTAGCTGCTACCACTAATAATGCCGTGCAGGCAGCCCCTGTTGTTAGTAAAACATCGAAGATAAAAGTAGAAAACCCGGCACAGTTTGGAGGAGTAAACCTGCTGAATATATCGGCAGTGAAGCAAATGAAGATTTATATGACTAGTGGTGATGTAGAAAAGGAGGTGATGAATATATTTCCCGTTGGTTTGCAGCAAAAGCTGGTAAAGCTTCCCATCGGCAGATATGCCCTGGTGTACACTTATGGATACAACGACGCTTCGAAAAAGCTGTTTGAAGTTTTACCTGAAAAAGTACTGGATATACCATTCAGGTAAAAAATCATTTTACCGATTGGTCCTGCAGCTTTAGTGTTATATCCTCTTCTTTCTTTTTCAGCCATTCAGGCACGTTGTCGTCAGTAAACCTGTAGTGCCCGCGGTCATCTTTTTTCAGGTTATAAATGGCGCCTTCGCAATGCACCTTATGCTCGGTATCTTCCGTACAGTACACGCTATAAGTAGTGAGTACGTCATCGTGCGTATCCTGCGCGGTAAACATTAACCCTTCCATAATACTTTCTTATTTAATTCATTACGTACATCATCAACCATAACCCCTACGGCCTGTACGGCTTTACAAAGCTCTTCTGCGCTTACATTCAGCTCGCGTTTCCAGTATTGAAGTTCGTAAACTTCATTCACATTTATCCTTATACAGTCTTGCTTGCCCTTATTGTTTTTGTCATCCATTGCGGTAAGCTTTGGTTCAGTAAAGTTGTGAAAAAAGAATGTGCCACGAAAAAGGCCGGATATAAAATCCGGCCTTTAATCAGAGTGTGTGTGATGTTATTGTGCTTTTACAGCCTTGAAGGTTTTAGTATATTTTACTTCAGGAATAGCTACATTGATAACATAAGTACCCGGCGCCAATGATGAGGTGGCACTGTTCAGGTAAATATTTATATCAGCCACCTTACCTGTATTCGTACCTATTGTTTTGCCGAATATATCGGTAATATTGACACGGATGCTTTCGCTTGCATATACCTCAGGTACATTCAGCTTTAGCGAGGTATTGAACGGGTTGGGGTAAATATTAACATCGCTAACAGATGTACTCAATTCGCCAACAGAAGTGGGGTCTTCACGGAATGTACCGATACTCCATGGCGTTATCTTATGCGTCAGCAGATTTTCTACGCCATTGTAGGTTATATATACTGAATACAAACCGTTTGACTGATCGTTGTGTTTGCCAAAAGCAATAGACGGTGTTTTTGATATATCTGATGGGATATTGATCACACCCATCAATGGATTGGCGGGGTTCAATATTGTACCGTCTTCATTAAATTGTGCAGCTACATACGCCCTGCTAGATGGATTATATCCGGGATCCATATGACCTGTAACCCAGCCAATATAATAGCTTGCGGGGCTAGTTGTTTGGTCGTAAGCTACTACAGGGCGGTAATTGCCATTGTTATTTATTGGTGGCAGGCCCGGAGGTAGCGGATAGCTGCCGTCGGTTAAATTGATTGTTGCAGGTACACCACCGGAAGAAAGTGAACCGGGATTATAGTTCATAACACGGTTATAGATCTCTTTGCTGTTTGTATATACATAAGACCAGTTAGCTACGCCATAATGGTCAGGTGCGTCGATATGTATATCGTAGTAAGGAGATTGTGCAACGGGGTTTATATCTTCAATGATCATTGGCATACTGCACAAGCTAAATGGTGGACCGGGAGGGCATGCGCCTGCTAACGGGCCACCCGGAATGATGTCATTCCAGTTTACATAATATTCGTAAATAGCAAAGCGCCTTTGGTTGTAAGCTGCAATGTGCAGATTGAGTGGCCCTGCGTGTGTAAATGCTATATCCGGGTCTACATGAAACCTGGTGCCGGTCATGTTGAACAGCGGTCCAAAGCTGTTATTGTTACCGGCAACGATATTTACGCCATTTACAGGGTCTTCCCAAATAATTCCCGTACCATAGCCACGGTGAGAATCCATACTAATGCGCGTAGCAGTAGTAATGTTAGATAATTGGGTTGCGCTTGACAGCGTAAGTCCCGTACCAGGGCCTCCGAATATGGCGGGTGCATTCCAATCGTAAATAAACAGGTAGTGGCCCGAACCGGCTTTATGGAAGGTAACATTAACTTGCACCCCCGTTGGGCCGGCAAATATGATACCTACGTTTACACTGCTGATATTGGGGCCATAATTAAGATAGCCCTGATCGGTGTATCCGCCTGCGTCAACCATCCATGCAATGCCAGCGTCAGTTGCGGGGTCATCCCAGCTACTAACCATGCCAAGCCCGTTACCTACATAACCCGTCCAATAGATAGGTAATGTATAGCATGATGTGTTGTTAACATTGAGGACCGGTGTAGGAATGGTGCCGGCAAATGGGAAAACAGTTTCAGGAAACGATGGAGGAAGAAACTGTGCGTATGTGGCAAATGATAGTAAGCCACACACTGCGCCTAAGAGCAGTTTTTTCATAGTGGAACGTTTTAATGGTTTAAAAAAATGGTTTATGGGATCCCTTACTGCAAAGATATATTCTAAATTATTATACAAACTAGGTTGTAGAATTTTTATTTTTCAAATATTCTTATATATTATATCGTGACAATGTAATGCGCAGTGAAATGGCGGTGCATAAGCAATACTTAGAAGTACTGCTGCGTGCTTAAAAAATGATCCAGGTATTTTTCAATACCCTGCTCTAAAGAATGGAAGGGCTGGTTGTAGCCTGCATTGTGAAGTTTGGCCATGTTGGCTTCAGTGAAATACTGGTACTTATCCCGTATATCTTCGGGTGTATCTACATATTCAATATTTACGGGTAGTTGAAGTGTATTGAATATAGCGGTGACAAGATCTTTGAAGGTGCGGGCCTTGCCTGTGCCTACGTTGTACAGGCCATTTTGGGGTTGTTGCTGCATTAGCCAGGTGCATATATCCGCAACATCGTTTACATAAATGAAATCGCGCAATTGCTCACCATCTTTGTATTTGGCATTGTGAGATCGGAATAGCTTTACGCTACCTGTTTCTTTAATCTGCTTATATGCGTGGAAAATAACGGAGGCCATACGGCCTTTATGATATTCGTTGGGACCATAAACATTGAAAAACTTTACCCCGGCCCAAAAAGGTGGGGTTGTTTTTTGGGCTAAAGCCCAAATGTCGAACTCGTTTTTTGAACGGCCGTAAGGGTTGAGCGGTTGAAGCTTCTCAACCAGGTCATGGTTATCAATATACCCATACTCACCGTTGCCGTAGGTAGCGGCTGAAGACGCATATACAAGAGGAATATTGTTCAGTGTACAGAATTCCCATATAGCTTTCGTATAGTCGAGATTAAGTGTTTTATGAACACCATAATCCATTTCGGTAGTATCGGTACGCGCACCCAGGTGAAAAATATACCTGATACCCAGAGTGGGAGCTTTATCTATAAAATCGTTGCGATCTATCTTAGCGATAAATTTTTTGTTATTGAGGTTGGCTGCTTTGTCGGTTCTCGAAAAGTCATCAACCAATACCAATTGCTCATAACCCAGGTTGTTGAGGTAGCCACAAAGATAACTGCCAATAAAACCTGCGGCGCCGGTTATGGCTATTACTTCGTTTTTAAGCATGCCTGAAATTAGTGATGTTCAGCCGGTGCCTCTTCTGCAGGATGAGTTTCTTCAGCATTTTGGGTGTCGCTGCCAGTAGTAGCAGCTTCTGCTGCTGCACCAGCCTCATGCGAAGAAGGATGTTGTCCTGACACTGATTCAACATGATGTGCTTCGCCACCATGCCCTTCACCTTCGTCATGGCCCATAACGTTTACAAAATTGACAGCTGCAATGAATAAACCTACTAAAATGATAACAAACCAAACTGATGACCTGAATGAAGTTTTAGGTTCGGTTTCAGCAGGTTGATGGTGTGTATCGTGATGTGCTTCGTGTGACATGCTTGTATATTATTGATATATTGACGTGCGCAAAAATAATTGTTTGCGGCGATTTATCTAAAAATGCTTGTAAAATCTTTAAACACCTATTTTTTAGGTTTGGGTGGTTCCATTATATAACCACATTTTTTGCATGTACGCTTTTCCTCGTCAGAATAAAAGCGCTCCATAACCGGGGGTAACTGGGCCACCAGGTCAGTCACTTTCAGGAATTCTTCGTACAATTTATTGTCGCATTTTTCGCAAAACCAAAGGAAACCATCTATTTCATCGCCTTCACGTACTTTTTCTATCACAAGGCCTACGGTATTTTCGCCACGTTGCGGTGAGTGTGGTGTTTTAGCAGGCAGCAAAAACATTTCACCCGCTTTTATAGGTATATCAACAATTTTACCGTCTTCCTGTATGCGTACATTAATATCTCCTTCCAATTGATAAAAGAGTTCCTCACTTTCATTATAGTGAAAATCTTTACGGCTGTTAGGGCCACCTACAACCATCACTATAAAATCGCCGGTGTCTTTGTATACTGTTTGGTTGCCTACCGGTGGTTTCAATAAATGGCGATGTTCTTCAATCCATTGATGCACATTAAAAGGACGCGTAACTGCCATGATATAAGTTTTATTAGTTTTTTAATAGTTTTTCAGCACTTTCATCTTTACTGTTTCAATACGGGTTTCTGTAACCAGCAGTATGTCAAACTCGTACCTGTCTATAATGATGCGGTCTTTAAGTTTGGGTATGGTTTCGTGGTTATTGATAATATAGCCCGATAAGGTTTCTGTTTCGCCGGTTTCGAAGGTGAAACCATATTTCTCATTCAGGTAATCTAACTCAAGCCTGCCTGAAAAGATGTACTCGTTCTCTGATATCTGCTTTTCCACATGTTCCTGAACATCATATTCATCATTTATATCTCCAAATATCTCTTCCAAAACATCCTCCATGGTCACGATACCTGCTGTACCTCCAAACTCATCAATAACCCATGCAATGCTTTTACGCTCTTTGGTAAAGCGGTTCATCAAGTCAACAGCACTCATAGCTTCAGGTACTGCAGATATTTTGTGCAGTATATCTTTTATCTGTAACGGGCGCCTGTTCAGGTCGAGGTGGTGTACATAGCCCACTATATTGTCAATGCTTCCATCGTATACAAGTATTTTTGAAAGCTTAGTGCTAATGAATTTTTGTTTTACTTGTGGGATACCTGTACTGATATCTACAGCTTCTACTTCATTGCGTGGTATCATACACTTCCTGATCTTAACATTTACCAGGTAAAGTGCATTTTCGAACAATTCAGTATTTACTTCGCTGCTGTCAGCCTCGTGCCCGTGCAAGGTTTGTTTTACAAATACTTCAAGATCTACACGGTTAAAAACCTGCTGATTTTCCTTGATGCGTACATTGAACAAGTATTTTAAAATGAATTCAGATATGGATACGAATACTTTAGCCAGCGGAAACAGGAGGTAGTACATCAGCAACATAGGCAATGCAAATATGGTGAGTACTTGCTCTGCTTTGGAGCGGAAGATGGCCTTAGGTAAAAACTCCGCAAATATTAAAATGAATATAGTAGCCAGTAAGGTATCTAAAAGAAGATGTATATACTCAGAATTGAGGGGGGCGGGCAGCATGTCGAAAAATGGCTTGGTAAGCTGCGTCATCAGCAAGCCATAAATAACCAGTAATACGTTTACACCTATGAGGCTGGTACCTATAAACTCAGCCGGGTTTTCCATGAAGCGGGAGAGGATCCGTCCGGCGAAAGTGCCTTGTTTTTTGCGTAGCTCAATATTTAGCTTATTAGCTGAAATGAATGCTATTTCAGTGCCTGCAAAAAAGCCTATCAGCAAAATACATCCAACAATATAGAGCAACAGGTGCGACGTGTCCATAACCAAAGGTAATAAAAACGCTAAATGGTTAGAATACTATATAGAAGAAGTTTCTATGACCGGAGCATTGATAAATTCCCTAACAACTTGTACCAGCTCTTTGGTTGCCTCATCAAGGCTATCATTTATAATGATCTTATCGAACTGGGGAGCGAAGCTAAGTTCCAGCGTTGCTTTGCTAACACGTTCATCAAGGCTGTGTGGTGTTTCTGTGCCACGTAGTTCAAGCCTTTTACGTAATTCTTCCAAAGAAGGTGCCTGAATGAACAAAGTAATTGAATTATCAGGGTATTTACTTTGAATGGCTAAGGCGCCCTGCACATCTATATCTACCAATGGGTAATGCTCCGATTGCCAGATGCGCTCCACTTCTGATTTTAAAGTGCCATAATACTTACCGGTATAAACCATTTCCCATTCAATGAATGAGTCTTTGTCTATCAATTGTTTAAACTCTTCATCAGTCAAAAAGTAATAATCTTTACCATGCTTTTCGCCGGGGCGAGGTGTGCGTGTACAGGCAGATATAGAAAATGATAGTTCGGGGCAGGCATTAAGAAGACGCTTAACCAGCGTTGTTTTGCCCGAACCCGAAGGGGCTGTGATTATTATGATCTTTCCGTTTTTCAACTGACTAAAATATCAGGTTGCGAATAACGTAAATTATTTCGTCTTTTTTAAATATTCAAATAGCTTTTGGGCTAAAACAATAAAAGCGCATGAGTTATGCGCTTTTATTGACAAGTGTTGTATTGTATTAGCAATATGTTTCAAATGCCTGCACCAGGTTAGCGGCAATCATTTGCGCCGGGCGGCCTTCTATCATGTGGCGTTCTATCATGTGGACTACTTTCCCGTCTTTTAGTAATGCAATAGCAGGTGAAGATGGGGGGTAAGGCAACAAATAGGTGCGTGCTTTATTTACAGCTTCCGTATCGTAGCCGGCAAAGCTGGTAAGTAACTGGTCAGGCTTTTTAGTGGCATTTTGCACTGCCAATACTACACCGGGGCGTGCAGTACCTGCCGAGCAACCACAAACTGAATTTATCATTAAAAGAGCTGTGCCCGATTGCTTTAACGCGTTATCAACTTCATCTGCTGTCAGTAATTCCTTAAAACCTTTAGCAGTAAGTTCTGCCTTCATCGGATTAACTAATTCTGTAGGATACATCTTTATATAGTAATTTATGCTGCAAATTTACGTCATGAGGTTGTTATTATGGGCATATAACTCATAACCATTCTCAATTGCTGTATAAATACCCCTGTAAGGGTTGCTATAATTGTACAGTCAAGTATTAAATTGCAAGTCCTCGAATTGTATTTAAATGAAAAATATACTTTATATAATCTGTTTGCTTTGTTGTGTATCGGCATGCAAGAATGATAAGGTGAAGCAGGCTGACAGGAATGATAATGTTGCGTTCGATTCGCTTATGAACAGCTATTGGGAAGAAAGAATGCAGCTATTCCCATTTGAGGCGACTGCAAATGGTGACAGCAGGTACAATGATAAAATGACCATTACGATAGCTGAAACCTTTAGAGATAGCCTGAAGCGTTTTTACAGCAAATATCAATCTGCCTTAATTGATATAGACCGGGAAGCGCTTAATGGATCAAATAAAGTGAGTTACGATGTATTTGCTTATGAAATGCAAATGAACCTTGTTGGATTGAAATTTCCCACCCATTATTTACCCATCAACCAGTTTTGGGCTTTTACACTGGAACTTCCCCAATTAGGTTCCGGCGAGGGTAACCAGCCATTTAAAACCACGAAGGACTATGAAAACTTCCTGGCACGTATGCAAACATTTCCTGCATGGGTTGATACCGCTATATATAATATGAAGAATGGTATAAAAAACAGGTGGGTATTGCCTAAAACGCTGGTGGTAAAAATGTTGCCCCAGTTAAAATCGATGATAGTAAACGATGCGGCGGGAAGCATTTTTTATGGCCCTGTTAAATTAATGCCTAAAGAATTTTCCGGCGATGACAAGAAAAGGATCAGTAATGAATATGTACGTATGATTGATAGTATAGTTGTGCCATCCTATAATAAACTCTACAATTTTATGGCGAATGAATATTTGCCTGCCAGCCGTAACACAAGCGGTATAAGTGCCGTAAATGGCGGGGATGCCTACTATACGTATTGCGTAAAATACTGGACTACAACCGGCTTAAGCCCAGACAGTATTTATAATATTGGTAAGGCGGAAGTGGCAAGGTTGGAAGGTGAAATGAATAAAGTAAAAGACGAAGTGGGCTTTAACGGGTCTTTGAAAGAGTTTTTTGCGTTTCTTGGTAGCGATAAGCAATTTTATCCTTTTAGCAGCCCTAAAGAAGTGCTTGATAGTTTTCAGGCGATTCATAATGTTGAAGAACCCTATTTAACCAAAATGTTCAGGCACAAACCTAAAACGCCTTTTGTTATCAGGCAAACAGAAGCCTTTAGGGCAGCATCAGCAAGTGCCGAATATAATCCCGGTTCGGAAGATGGTTCAAGGCCGGGTATATTTTATGTGCCTATATTGGATGCAAAAAAGTTTAATGCTGTGGGGATGGAAACGTTGTTTTTGCACGAAGCTATACCCGGGCATCACTACCAGATATCGCTACAGCAGGAGAATGGAGAACTACCTAAATTCCGAAGATTTTTATGGTACGGTGCTTATGGCGAAGGTTGGGCGTTATATTCTGAAACATTGGGCAAAGAGCTTGGCTTGTATCAGAATCCCTATCAATACTTTGGGCACCTGAGCGATGGCATACACCGTGCTATCAGGCTGGTGGTAGATGTTGGCATACACGCCAAGGGTATGAGCAGAGAGGATGCTATAGCGTACATGATGGCGCATGAGCGGATTTCGAAAGAAGAGGCTACAGCAGAAATAGAAAGGTATATGGCAATTCCCGGACAAGCCTTATCTTACAAAATGGGGCAAATGGCCATTAGCTCTTTACGCACTAAATATGAAAAGGAAATGGGCAGTAAATTTGACCTGGCAGCCTTTCATGAGCAGGTGCTGAAGAACGGATGCCTGCCACTTGATATGCTGGATAAACAGCTGATGGTATGGGCCAAACAATACTAGAAACATTAATGGGGAAATTCATAGTAGCGTCAAGAGAATATATAGATACGCTTATTAACCGCCGCGATGGGGAAACTAAATTTGGAGAGCGCGTACAAACAATAGAAAGCGAAAATTGGGAAGCTGTACTACAGGAGAGTAGTGCAAAATTTGTAGTGGTAGGCATACCTGAAGATGTAGGTGTGCGCGCCAATAATGGAGTAGGTGGCGCACATACGTTATGGGAACCAGCCTTAAAGGCACTGCTAAATGTACAAGACACCAGATGCCTTTCAGGTGAGGATGTGCTTATAGCCGGCTGGTTCGACTTTGCCAAAGTGATGGAGCGATCGCAAAAGATGGACATAACCCACTTACGCGACCTTGTAGGGTATATAGATGAAACTGTACATCCGCTGATAACTAAAATTGTTTCGGCGGGCAAGGTGCCTATAGTTATTGGTGGTGGGCACAATAACGCATATCCCCTGTTAAAGGGAGCATCGCTGGTAAATGATAAACCGTTGAATTGTATTAACCTGGATGCGCATAGCGACTTCAGGCAAATGGAAGGCCGCCATAGCGGTAACGGGTTTAGGTATGCGCATAGAGAGGGTTACCTGAAAAAATACGCCGTTGTTGGCTTGCATGAAAACTATAATGCCCAGGATATTATTGATGAAGTAAAAGATGATCCTGAATTGAATTTTACTTTTTACGAAGACATATTTGTCAGGGAAAAAATAAGTTTTACAGAGGCTGTAAGAGCTGCTATTGAACGTATTTCGGGCAAAAATTGTGGCGTGGAGTTAGACCTTGATTGTATTGAAGGTGTATTGTCAAGCGCTATGACACCGGCAGGTATTACATCTTTACACGCCAGGCAATACATTAGCTTATGCGCGCAATTGCTACATCCTGTTTATCTGCATATCACTGAGGGGGCAACAGAATTAGCCGACGGCAGAACCGATGCTACAACACCCAAGCTGGTAGCATACCTGGTTACTGATTTTATAAAAGCATATAAACAGAAGCGAGGACTGTTTAGTTAAGACTTGCAAGACTGGCATCATTGAATGTGTCACCCTGATTTACATCTCCGGTCTGGTAACCTTTCCGGAACCAGTACATTCTTTGTTGTGCGGTGCCATGTGTAAATGCATCGGGTACTATGCGGCCTTGCGTTTGCTCTTGTATTTTATCATCGCCTACGGCACTGGCAGCGTTCAGGGCTTCATCAATATCCCCTTCCTCAAGTATATTCTTCATTTGTTGGGTATGGTGCGCCCATACGCCTGCAAAAAAGTCGGCCTGTAATTCCAGTTTTACAGAAAGCTTATTCGCTTCGGTTTCGCTCATGCGTTCTTTTGCACGCTGTACTTTATCTGATATGCCCAGGAGATTTTGTACATGGTGGCCTACTTCGTGGGCAATAACATAAGCGATAGCGAAATCGCCGGGTGCCTGGAAACGTTCTTTCAGCTCATTACAAAAAGAAAGGTCGATGAACACTTTTTTGTCGAGAGGGCAATAGAACGGGCCTACGGCTGAACTGGCGTTGCCACAAGCAGTTTCTACATAACCGCTGAATAGCACGAGTGTAGGGTCTTCGTAGGTAGCACCCATCTGGCTGAATATTTGATGCCAAACATCTTCAGTTTCGGCCATTACAACTTTCGAAAATTGCGCCAGCGTATCTTCGGCAGCTTTTTGCTCGGCTGTTTGCGGCTGGGTTTGCACTTGTTGCTGATCCATTATTACTGATGGATCGCCACCTAATAAGTAAACGATAACACCTATTATAAGTGCGCCGATACCACCTCCCAGAATTTTACCACCCCCTAAACCACGACGATCGTCAACATTCGAGCTTTCGCGTCTGCCTCTCCATTGCATAATGATTCATTTTAAACGAAACCATAAAAAAGTAGTGCCATCTATTATAGCTTGCGTACCAACTCCCAAAGCACTATACCAACGCTAACTGAAATGTTTAACGAGTGTTTAGCGCCCCATTGTGGTATTTCTATGCAGCCATCGGCCAGTTTCAGTATCTCATCGCTAACGCCAGTTACCTCATTGCCAAATATAAGCGCCAGCGGCCCATTCAGGTTAATGCTACTTAACTGCATACTATTATGTGCCTGCTCAACTGCATATATTTTATATCCCTGGCTACGGGCAGTATCTACGGCCTCCTGAGTTGTGGCAAAGTGCTTCCAATTGACGGTTTCGGTAGCGCCAAGAGCTGTTTTATGTATATCGCGGTGAGGGGGAGTGGGGGTATATCCACAAAGAAATAATGACTGTACTGCAAAGGCATCGCAGGTTCTGAAGGTAGATCCAACATTATGCATACTACGCACATCATCAAGAATGACTATAAGGTTGTTCTTACTTGCTGCATTTATATCGGCCGGTTTCAACCGCTCCAGTTCTTCCATGCTCTTTTTTACAAACATTTATCCCGTTTTGGCTGCAAAATAAGCGTTATAAATAAAACCCCGCCAGCACGAAGCAAGGCGGGGTAAACAAACAAAAGCAATTTAATTACCTATACTACTAACGCATTATCAAGCTATTTATTATATCGAGGTCAATTGCAGGCAATAAATGACTGTCCTATATTTTATTTGCATGTAAGTTTTTTGATGGTTTATTTAATAATTTTGCATATTCAAAACCAGATGTGATATGAGCCGGATAGGTAGCATACAATGGCAAACCCAGGATGAAACTACTGAAGATGTATTGGCCGATGAAGTGCATAGCCTTATTGTTTGGAATGACCAGGTAAACACTTTTGATCATGTAATTGAATCGCTGGTAGAAGTATGTGAACATACAGCTGAACAAGCGGAACAGTCGGCGCTAATAATACACAACAAAGGTAAGTATGGTGTAAAAAGGGGCAGTTTTGATTTTCTCAGGCCACGTGCTGAAGCACTTATTGACCGTGGTATACAAGCTACAATAGACTATTAGCAAAGTTTTACCAGCATACTGTTTATTTTAGCGGTATGCGTAATAACTTTTTAGGCAGATTTACGGAGCTAAGCACAACTACCGATGTACCATCTACCGTTAAGAAAATAGGTGATGGTGTGTCGCTAAAGGGGTTTAATATCTGGATACTTATATGCTCCGCCATACTTGCGTCTATTGGGTTAGATACAAATTCAGTAGCAGTAATAATTGGCGCCATGCTTATCTCTCCTTTAATGTCGCCAATACTTGGCATTGGGCTTTCGCTGGGTATGCACGACAGGGAGCTTTTTATAAGGTCGCTGAAAAATCTTGCAATTGCTACCGGTATTAGTCTTATCTCAAGTGCGTTGTATTTTCTGTTTACACCATTCGGCAATGTTACTGAAGAACTATTGTCGCGGACACACCCCACCTTGCTGGATGTTGGTGTAGCGTTTGTAGGGGGCATAGCGGGTATCGTTTCTATGTCGCGCAACGAAAGTACCAATGCCATACCTGGGGTTGCTATTGCTACTGCTTTAATGCCTCCTATATGTACTGCAGGTTTTGGCCTAGCCAGCGGCAACTGGGAGTTTTTTCTTGGTGCGTTCTATCTTTTTTTTATTAATGCTTTGTTTATTAGTCTTTCAACATACCTTATAGTTAAGTATCTCAAATTTCCCGTAAAACAATATGTTGATAAGGCTAAGCAAGCAAATTATACAAGGCTGTCATGGGTTTTGCTTATTTTATCGTTGATACCCAGCGTTTACTTTTTATATACAGTTTACGATAAATCGAAAACTAAGGAAAGAATACAATCGCTGGTAATAGAACCGATAGAAAGAGATGGTAACGAAATACTGAAGTGGGAGGTGAACTCGTCGGATAGTATTAAGTATGTAAATATCTATTATTCAGGATTGGCTGTAGCCGATAGTAAAATAGATAGCTTGCAAGCTTTGTGTTATAAAAATGGCCTTAAAAACTACCGGATAAAAGTGTTGCGTGTTAACCTGACAAAAGAAGAGATAACAGGGCTAAGTACCAATGTAGCCCGGCAAATGCTGAATGAATGGCAAATAAAGATGTTAGAAATACAAAAAGATGATTCCATTAACCATACAATATGGGCGGGCGAGGTGAAAAAAGCATCGCAAGAGGCTAAAGCAGCATTTGGAAACCTGGATACTATAAGTGTTGAAAGAAGTATTCATATACGAGATTCTACATCGCCCGATACTATTGTTGATGTATGGTATAAAGGGAACAAAAAGTTTACAGAAAAGGATAAACTTGCACTTGCAGCCTTTCTCAGGTTAAGGCTGGGGCAGGATAGTATAATTTTATCTAAATTCTAAAATCACCCTATTTCTAACACATGGAAATTTCTGTTGATAGAACAGAGGCCTTATTTTTGAAATTATGAGATATACCTGGTTATTGATAGTGTTTATAGCACAGACCGCAATAGCACAAACTAAAAAGCAAATAACGCTTGAAGATGTTTGGAGAGATAATACGTTCAAGATAAAGACGGTTCCCGGCTTCAATGCTATGAAAGATGGCAAAACATATACACGTATAGATGATGAAAATGATAAGCAAGTAATAAATGCATACGACCTGGCTACAGGTAATAAATTACGCGCTATATACAGCAATGCTGGTGGATACAAAATTGACGGCTATGAATTTAGCGATGATGAACAGAAGATATTATTAAAGTGTGAAAGCGAACATATATACAGGCGTTCTGTTTTAAACAAAGTATATGTATATGATATAAAAACACTTAATACTGTTGAATTATCAAAAGATAAAGTGTTGCATGCTACTTTTTCACCCGAGGGAACTAAAGTAGCTTTTGTGCGCAATAACGATATTTATATAAGAGACCTAAAGACTGATATAACCATAGCGGTAACCAAAGATGGGGCAAAGAATAAAATAATAAATGGCAATTGCGATTGGGTATACGAAGAAGAGTTTGAGTTCACACGTGCTTTTGATTGGGCGCCAGATAGCAAACACCTGGCTTATTATCGTTTCGATGAAAGCAATGTGCCATCTTATATAATTCCTAAATACAACGAAACTGAACTATATCCCGAATACTATACCTATAAATATCCTAAAGCAGGTGAACCTAATTCTGTAGTTGAGATAAAGCTATATGATGTTACTACTGGGCAAACTGTAAATGCAGACCTTGGCAACAACACCGATCAATATATACCAAGAATAAAATGGACAAACGATCCCTCGAAACTATGTATATACCGCATGAACAGATTGCAAAATAAGCTGGAACTATTGCTGACTGATGTTGTAAACGGAACTAACCAGGTGATTTACGCTGAAGAAAATCCTTATTATATAGAGGTGAATGATAATCTAGAGTTTTTAAAAGACGGCCATTCATTCATCTTTAATAGTGAGAAGGATGGTTTTAATCACCTGTATCACTATAACTGGAAAAGCAAAAAGCTCACTCTGCTTACTAAAGGCAATTATGATATAGACCAAATAATAGGTGTAGATGAAAAAACTAAACAAGTATATTATACTGCTGCTGAAACCGTACCCATGGAACGCCAGCTATATGCTGTTGCCTATAGTGGAAAGCATAAAAAAATGCTGACCCCTGAAGCGGGCACCCATGTAATAACGCAGGTTGGCGGGTATAACTTCTTTTTTGATAAATATTCTACGTTAACTACACCCCCTGTATATTATCTGCGCGACGCTAATGGCAAAATTGTGCGTACTCTTGAAGATAATGCGGAATTAAAAGCCAAAATGGATGAATATGAGTTGGGTAAAATATCTTTTCAGCAATTTAAAATAGAAGGAGATAAAACGCTGAATGCCTGGGTAATGCTACCGCCATCTTTCGACGAACACAAAAAATATCCTGTATTTATGTATCAATATAGTGGCCCCGGCTCGCAAGAAGTAGCAGACAGGTTTCCGATAAGAGATTTTTTTTGGCACCAAATGCTGGCAGAAAAAGGGTATATGATTGTTTGTGTTGATGGCACCGGCACCGGCTTTCGTGGGCAAGAGTTTAAAAAGAAAACATACCTGCAGCTAGGTAAATATGAAAGTGAAGATCAGATCGCTGCTGCAAAATATCTCTCAGCGCTACCTTATGTAGATAAACAGCGCATAGGTATATGGGGTTGGAGCTATGGTGGTTTTATGAGTAGCACTTGTCTTTTTAAGGGGCACGATGTGTTTAAGACGGGTATCTCCGTAGCGCCGGTAACTAATTGGAAGTATTATGACAATATTTATACAGAGCGGTATATGCGTACGCCACAAACAAATGCCGCGGGATATAATGATAACGCTCCCGAGGAAATGGCTAGCATGCTTACCGGCAAGTACCTGCTGATACACGGCACCGCTGATGATAACGTGCACTTTCAAAACTCGGTAATGCTTACAGATGCATTGATTAAAGCCGATAAGGAATTTGAATCGGAATATTACCCTAATAAGAACCATGGTATATCTGGGGGCAATACCCGTTATCATTTATATAAAAGGATGACGGATTTCATCCTGAAGAATCTTTGACCTTAATTTGTAGTATGACAAAGCTGCAATCGGTTATTTTAAACTGGGCTCCCGTGCGGTTATTCCGTAGTTGGACCAGGCGGACGATAATACCCGGTGCAGATGGCATGTCTATACATGAAGTAAGTAAATTCTTTATAATGGAATTGAAAAGTAACCGGCTAAATGTTAGTTGCGCGGCGGTTACTTATAACTTCCTTATGGCCATTCCGCCTACCTTACTTTTTCTTTTTTCACTCGTTCCTTATTTTCCGTTAACCGATGTGCAAACCACTATCCTGGTTACACTGCGCATGGTAACGCCCAATGAAAGAGCCTATAGTAGTGCCGCCAGGATTATTACTGATTTTATGAATAATGAGCGGGGCGATGTATTATCCTTCGGTATCTTGCTAACTATATTTTTCTCATCAAATGGTATGATGGGGCTTATCAGGAATTTTGAACGCAGCCTGCCTATTTATATAAAACGATCGGGCATAAAAAAACGCTGGACGGCCATCAAACTCACCTTAATGCTTATCAGTGTTGCTATAATAAGCCTCGCCGTATTTATCATTCAAACACAAGCGCTGAATGACCTGATATTAAGTGTGTTCAATAATACAATCGCTATAAGACTAATAAGCCTTGTATTGGTAGTGCTGATTGTGTTTTGTACTATTTCAGTAATATATACGTATGGGCCCTCGCTTAGCCACCGTTCCAAATTTATATCTCCCGGGTCGGTGTTTGCAACAATATTAAGTGTGTTGGTTACTACAGTATTTTTCTTCCTTGTCAACCACTTTATTCACTATAACAAGGTATATGGTTCAATAGGTACTATCATGGCCTTTATGGCCTGGATGTGGTTGAATACAATGGTAATACTTATAGGATACGAACTAAACGTAAGTATATTGCTGGCAAGGCATAGCAATAATAAAATAGAGATACATGAAGAAAAGGAGTAGCAGTTGGCTGCTGGTTGTAATAGCATTGTGGCTGCAGGCATGCGATAATCCTAACCGGATGCCTGATAAAGTAACTTTTACTGAACATGTAGCACCAATATTATATAACAACTGTACTATTTGCCACAGGCCAAATGGGGGCGCTCATTTTGATCTTATCACATATAACCAGGCAAAAGTATATGGCCCTTCTTTAGCTTATGTTGTACGAGAGCGTATTATGCCGCCATGGCCTGCTGATCCTCATTATTCAGAATTTGCAGGGCAACGCGTATTAAGTGAACACGATATAAGGATAATAGAAAAGTGGGTGCAGGATGGAGCTATTGAAGGGCCTGCGGATAAGCTTCCCGCACTGCCGGCATACCCTAATGGTTCTACAATAGGCACGCCGGATGTGCGTATTGCGGTACAGCCATATTTCCTGCCTGCAAACTCTGGGGATAAGTTCCTGATAGTGAAAGTTCCATTTGAACTGCCTGAGGATACATTTGCCAGTATTATAGAATTTGTAGCAGGGAATGGGGGCGTGGTACACCATGTAAATGGTGATCTGGTAAAGTATGAGTTTAATAAAAAGCAAAATGTATTTGAAGGGGAACGGCTAACGGATATGGTGAATGACAGTACGGTGCAAATGGCGTACGAAAAGCTAAAGCTTGCAAATGATGATGGTACATACCCCGTATTGCAACGTTCTGTAGTTAATTATTTGCCGGGTACTTTCGGACAAAAATATCCTGAAGGTATTGGCGGATATAAACTGCCACGTAAAGGCGCTTTTTTACTTAATGACCTTCACTATGGTTTTACAAATAGCAAACCGGTTTGGGATAGCTCATACATTAACATATTTTATTCCAAGCTACCGCCAGAAAGGCCTGTGAGTGAGTTTCAGCTGGGTACACTTGGTGTATCGCCTGTTGAGCCGGATCTTATTATACAACCCAACAGCATAAAGAAGGTATACAGCCGTTATGTAGTACCCGAAGATATATCGGTGCTAACAGTAAATCCACACATGCACATGTTGGGTAAAAGCTTTAAAGGTTATGCATTACCTCCTGCAGGAGGTGATACTATCCGACTGATATCAATACCAAAATGGGATTTTAACTGGCAATATTTCTACACATTCAAAAAAATGGTACATATACCGAAGGGTAGTACCATAGTTGCCGAGGGTGTTTACGATAATACGCCACAAAATATAAATAATCCATTTAACCCACCGCAATTGGTGCGCGACCAAAACGGGAGTATGCGTTCAACTGATGAGATGTTCCAATTCATCATAACCTACGTGTCTTACAAAGCAGGAGATGAACAAATAAGCCTTGAAGCCAGTAAGTAATTAACCTTTTAACGGTTTTGTAACCATCTTTACTGTAAATTCGACACTATGAAAAAGCTATTCCTTATTGCAGCTACCCTGTTTTCTATTGGTAGTGCATCCGCTCAAAATATTCAAAGCATTGAAATTGGCAGGGAAGTGCCGATGCCTGATGCTAAAATGAAATCAACAGATAAAAAAGATATTACATTGGGCGCGTTGCGCACACAATATGGTTTGCTGGTAATGTTCTCGTGCAATACTTGCCCGTATGTAATAAAAAGCCAGGCGCGTACAAAAGAAATGATGGAATACGCCAGGGGAAAGGGTATAGGTATGGTGGTAGTTAATTCGAACGCGGCACAAAGACAAGGTGCCGATTCATACGAAGCGATGACACGGTACGCTGAAAAACAAGGATATGCTGTACCTTATGTAGTAGATGAAGGATCGCATTTAGCTGATGCATTTGGTGCTACACATACGCCTGAAGTGTTTTTGTTCAATGGTGATGGTAAGCTTATTTACAAGGGTGCTATGGAAGATAATCCGAGCGAGCCAGAAGCATCAACACAAATATTTTTGAAATCAGCAATCGATAATATGCTTTCTAAAAAGCCTGTTGATCCTAATAGTACAAAATCGATTGGATGCACTATCAAAAGAATTTAACACCTGATATTTTCAATAAAAAAGCGGCATTTGCCGCTTTTTTATTTTTTAAAACTTCTTAGTGTATAAGTGAGTTGTAACATAAAGTAACGTTTTAAAACATCGGTCTCACTATCCTCAATATAAGTGTCGTTAACTGTTTGGCTGATACTACGGTTTTGGTTCAGTATATCGTAAGCAACTATCTTGGCTTCAAGCGAACGGGTTTTCAAGAATTTATAACCAAATGAAGCATTCCACAAAAAGAAGCTTTGGCTAAAGGCACTTGTCAACCCTGTGTATAGATTGTGGTTGATATTTGTATTAAGAACAAATCCTTTCAGGAATATCCAGTTAAATCTTAAAGAGGTGCTTTGCGAATAGTACATATTATCGAGCTCTTTCTGTAAAGTGTTTTGTGCAATATTATAATTGCCTGAATAGGTTAAAGCGAAATCGATATTCTCACTTATGTTACTGCCTAATGTAAAACCACCATTTATATTGTACGTGTTGGAAAAATTAATTGCATTGTTAATCATGGCAGGGGTATGGCTGTACGAAAATCCTGCATTCAGATTAAGATTACTTTTTATTGGGTTAATTGGCAGCCCGTAAGTTAAAAAGGTACGTGCATTCGCATAGCCATCAAGGTTAACTGGCCTGCTTAATTGGCCACCTCTGTTTATCAATATGCCGTTATCAACTATAGTGTCTTGTGTGGGAATCAGGGTTGAATTACCAATATAATTATTGGTAAAGTTTACATAGGCAAATGCAAAAAAGCTTCTCGCACTTTCGGGATTTGTACTGCTGTAGTGCGCGATAAACATATTTTGATAATCTTGTTTCAGATCAGGATTACCTGTTTTTAATAGTAACTGATTGCTGTTATCAATTACATTTTGAAGTTGCGAAATACTTGGGGCATTCGTGCTTGTTCTATAAAACAAACGTAAGTTTTTTGTCTTGCTAAACTTGTAATTGAACATCGCACGCGGCAGTATGCTGGTAAAATTTTTCTCCAGGCTAAACGTGTGTGGAAAATCCTGGTTACCGTCTAATGTCGCATACTGACCATTCACACTTAGCATCAGATTCATTTTTTTGCCTTTATCGCCAAGGCGGTAGCTTATGCCACCATTATGTGTTGTATAAGTATTCTTGTATTTGTTAGATAGGAGTGAGTCAAAATCGGTGTATATTGAATTAGCGGTATCTAGGTTAAAAGTTTCCTTATCAGCATTGTTATAGGTGTAAGATGGGTTGTAGTTGAACATTAACTGACTTAATTCGCCGATAGGTTCTGTGTAAGTTATGTTTGTAGATAGGTTGTATCCATGTGTATAGTTAGTGCTTTTTTGGTCTATGAGGCTATCAGAATCCTGGTAGTCATTAAGTGAATACATGCTACTGGTTCCTTCCCTGTTATTCATGCCAGTTGTTACGTTCAAGGAAAGTGTACGGCCTCTTTTGTTGAATTTATGGCGGTATAAAAGATCATTGTTGAAACTGTATCCAACATTATTATTGGTAGTTCTGTTATCGGTGCTACTAATCAAATCTGTTCCACTTACCAAGTTTTGTCCGGACAAAACTGAGTTTGATTCATTGTCCTGAAAACTTACTCTCGGGCTTATTATTATCGAGTTGTTAGAATCGATATTGTATTCAATACGCAGGTTTGCTCTATGATTTATATTTTTAGCTGCCGAAGTGTTTTTCTCATTGTATATAATGGCAGTATCTCCTACCGGGCTATATTTTCTGCTTAGTTTGGTATTATTTTCGTTGTTAGTTTCATTGAAAAAATAACTACCTGTTACTTTTACTTTTTTACCCCAGTCGTCTGAGTAGTTTATTCCAACAGCGTTTGTTTTTGTTATGCCGCCTTGTTGGCCAACAAGAAAGTTATTCGCGGCACCACCTTTGTAACCTCCCCGTCCCCCGCGCCCCGGTTGCCCGCCTCCACGATTTTGCCCGCTTGAGCCGCCCACTACACCCAGAAGATCATCGGTACTGAAGTTTTGCTGATTTATATTATTGGATAAGCCAATTACTGATATTCTTCTATCATCATTAAAGAAGTTGAGATTACCTCCGGCAATATATCTCTCATCAGTTCCGTAGCCCGCATATACCTTGCCAAACTGGCCATTGTTTTTACCTGGTTTAGTTACAATATTTATTGTTTTTTCGCCCTGTCCATCATCAAAGCCGGTAAACTGTGCCTGGTCGTTCAATTTATCAAATACCTGTACTTTGTCTATTACTTCAGCCGGCAGGTTCTTTATAGCAGTTGATGCATCATCTCCAAAGAACATTTTTCCATCTACCAATACTTTTTTTACATCTTCTCCATTTACTTTAAGTGTTCCGTTTTCATTTGTTATGCCTGGCATTTTAGTTACCAGGTCTTCCGCACTGGCATCGGGGGTTGTTTTATATGCATTGGCATTGAACTGTGTGGTATCGCCTAATTGCTGCACCCTGGTTTGCACACCTTGTACCGTTACATTGTTAAGCGTTGTTGGCGCTGGTTCCAAAAGTATATTACCAATGTTTATATTGCCTGTTACATTAACTGTTCTTTCTAGCGTGTTGTAGCCTATATAGCTTGTAATAAGCTTATATGCGCCTGCAGGCAGGTTGCGAATGATAAATGCACCCGATTCATCGGTAGCAGTACCATTTTTATTCAATGTATCGCTTGCAGACTTTGCAATAACGCTAACCCCAATAAGGCCCGATGTATCGTTTTTCTCAATTATTCGCCCGCTTATACTGAAAGTTTGTGCAAATGTGTATTGGGTAATCAATAAGGTGATAAACAGGAATGCAAATCTCATAATTCATTATTAGCTCCTTGTTAGAACTATAGCAGAGCAAAATAGTTTAATTGGTGCTAAAAATCATATCCTATAATAAGGGGAATTGTGTTAGGATGTCAGCTACAAGCGTATCTCATTACTTTACTTAAGTAATAGATCTTTTACGGAGTGTTATTTGAACTGCATGGGGTATTTCTTTTTATTGCTTTTAATGTCCAGGCTGTTTTCTTCTTTTACAAATATTACCTCGCCCTTTTGCAAATCATTTCCGTCAGAGAATATGTGCTTAGTTAAAGCTTCTATTTCTTTGGTTACAGCTTTACGCCGCTCCTCTGTTGCCTCATACAATTCAACATCACCTATCGTTACATCTACGTCCGAAAAGTTTTTCACTTCAATACTTACTCTATTTACAGTAGGGTATAACTTAAATAAAGTGTCTTCCATCCTGCGAATATTAGCATTATTATTCTCGTTACCGGGCTTACAGGCGCTCATTACGAGCAATAGCATAAAAAATATATAACCGTATATGCGCATAATTTTTAAAGTTTATCCACTTCAAATTTACCAAATCTGAAGCGGTTTATAATGTCAAATTAATATACGATTTCAGTTTGCCCATACATGCTCAGAAGGAGAAAAAGGCAAAACAAATTTGGCGGAGAAGAAAAGCTGTGTATCTTTGCATCCCCTTACGAAATGAGGGGATAGTTCTTAAGAAGGTTTGTGGTG
>CAMLFX010000043.1 GCA_946479435.1 uncultured Sphingobacteriales bacterium
AAAGGGTTTATCGGTGTCTGCCTTGCATTTTTGTATATGTTCCCTCAATGTATCAGGGTACATACTCCCAGCACCAATAAGACCCAATCCACCGGCATTGCTAACAGCAGCAGCCAATTTCCAGCCAGATGCCCATATCATACCCGCTTGTATAACAGGGTAATCGATATTGAAAAGCTGAGTAATACGGTTGTCGAATTTGTTGTCTTTTATCTGGCCTTGAAAGAGCATTATTCCTGAGATTTCTTTTTATAGAAGAGTGTATTGCAATTTTCTTTTTCAAAGATAGTTGTCGCAGTTTTTTGTAACGATTCGGTTGTTACTGCCTGGTAATGATCCCATTCCTGGTTCATCATTTCTGCGTCGCCCAGCAACTCGTAAAAAGCAAGGTTATTAGCACGGGACAATAAGGTCATGTCTTCGAAGGTAATCATCGCTTCTATCTTATTCTTTGCTTTCTGTAATTCATCTTCCGTTACTCCTTTTTCCAAGAGTAATTCTAACTGAGTGTTGATAGCGGCATCAGCCTCTTCCAGCGTTTTTCCTTCAACAACTTTTCCTTCAATCACCAACAGGCCCGGATCCAGGCTGCCTGTATGGTAACAACTTATACTGCTGAATATTTGTTCTTCTTTTACCAGTTTTTGATAGAGGCGCGACGAATAGCCATTACCTAGTATTTCGGTGATAAGATCGGATGCATAATATGGCTGAGATAAACGGCCGGCCATGTGCCATGCCTTATATATTGCGTTTAAGGGAACGTCAGCAGCAACGGTCTTTGTTCTTGCAGCTTTTTGTGCAGGCTCCTGTGGTAAGTGGCGTGTATATCTTTCTCCTTGGGGAATAGGCTCAAACCAGGTTTCTGCCAATTTTTGCACCTCATCTTTACTTACATCCCCTGCAACACAAAGAATGGCATTCTGTGGGTTGTAGTGCTTATAAAAAAAGGCTTTTACATCAGCCAGCTGTGCCTCTTCAATATGCTTTAACTCTTTGCCTATAGTCATCCACTGATATGGGTGTGTAGTATATGCTAACGCTCTTAAATGCTCCCATGCATCACCATAAGGTTTATTGAGATAGTGTTCTTTAAATTCCTCGCTTACCACTTTACGCTGCACATCGAGGCTTTTTTCACTGAATGCCAAAGATTTCATCCGGTCGCTTTCCAGCCAAAAAGCTGTTTCCATATTTTGCTTTGGCAGCTGTATGTAGTAGTTAGTGATATCGTTGGTAGTGTAGGCATTGTTTTCACCACCCGCCATTTGCAGTGGTTCATCGTAAGAAGGTATGTTTTCTGAACCACCAAACATCAGGTGTTCAAAAAGGTGGGCAAATCCAGTTCGGTTTGCATCTTCATCGCGCGCACCTACATCATACAATACATTTACTGCCACCATAGGTGTTGTATTGTCATGATGCACTAAAACTCGTAATCCATTCTTAAGGGTAAATCTTTCAAACTGAAGCATAGGCTCAAAGATAGGGCGTTTGGCCAAATACCTTAATCACCCTCAATATCTTCCCATATTATTTGTGTTAGTCCTTTTGTGGCAGGGCCTGTCAGTAGTGCGCCGTTGGGAGCATACCGTCCACCATGACAAGGGCAATCCCAACTTTTTTCAGCGCTGTTCCAATCTACAATGCATTTTGCGTGTGGGCATACAGGGTCTAACGCATGTACTTTACCATTATCATCTTTATAAAGGGCAACTTTTTTACCGTCCCAATCAGCCAGGGTCGCATCGCCGGGGGCTAATTCTACTAGCGATTTGACTTTCTCATAGCTGAAACGTTTGCCGATAAACTGGCTGACCACATCAGCATTCTCTTTTATAAAATCAGCAAAACCGGCTATCGGCTTTATCCTAGAAGGTGAGAAGACATGCTCATATTTACTTTCTTTATTAGTAACCAGCTCGCATATAATCTTTCCCGTAAGCGATCCAAATATCATTCCGTTGCCACCAAAGCCCGTACCCGTATAAATATTTTCATGGCCCGGCAGCAAACCAATATAAGGTAAGCCATCGGTAGAATTATAGTATTGCGATGACCATTTGTAGGCTATTTCCTGTATGTCAAATTGTTTACTGGCGTACGCTTGTAACTCTCTGAAACATTCCTCCGTATTTTTTTTATGCCCTGTTTTATGATCAAATCCACCTGCAATTACATAGTCGATGCCGTTAATGTTATGACTTCTGAAGTAGTTATATGGATCTTTCATATCATAAACCAGCCCAGTAGGGTAGTTGCCGCTTTTAAGTGTAAATGCCATAGCATAACTGCGGTATGGCGCACAACGGAAATGAAGTAAATTAATACCCGGAGGTATATGGGTGGCATAAACAGCGCGATCTGCTTTAATGCTTCCCAGCGCAGTTTCGGCTATAATAGTATTATTGCTGCTACTTATTTTATCAACAATGCATTGCTGTAAAATAACACCTCCTTCTTTTTCAAAGGCTTTTGCAAGGGCATAAATATATTTGGTTGCATGCATTTGTGCCTGCATATCAAAGCGGCATATTTTCTTGAAAGAGAAGGATATGGGTAAACTGTCGGAGCAACTGGTAGCAACACCTGCCTTTACTGCCGCTTTTTCTATTTTATCCAGTTCTTCAACTTCTTTATCATTTTCTGCATACAGGTAAGCGGGCTGGTATGAAAAATCGCATTCAATTTCATATTTATTTATCAGGCCCTCTATCAAATCAATAGCTTCCCGTGATGCACCTGCGACTAAACGTGTAGTTTCTTCACCAAAATTCTTTGCTATTACATTGTAGGGTGTATCTAATATGGTATTTAGGTGAGCCGTTGTGCCGCCAGTTGTGCCAAAGCCTATATTATAGGCTTCAGCAAGGATGCATTTTTTACCTTCAGATTGTAATAATAAGGCTGTTGTGAGCCCGGTGATGCCACCGCCCACAATAAGTATGTCGTAAGGTTCGTCTTTATTCCAGCTATTTGTTGGCTTAAAGTCTTCAACGGTATCTTGCCAAATACTGATTAAATTACCATCTCTTTTCATAGATATTATGATTGTACTGATGAATTTAGTACAAAACGCATTCCATGAAAGCTGAATAATTAATTACTGATATTACGAATTATCCTTTTCCTTCTCTATGCGGCCTCTGCGCAAGGGGTCTGCAGTGTACAAGGCATATTCTTTTCGCTGCTTCAAAAGATCGAGTGCCTGAAAGATAGCTTCCTGGAAAGAGCCTGTATCGGCAATATTTTTCCCCGCAATATCGAAGGCGGTTCCATGATCGGGTGATGTACGTATAGAAGGAAGCCCCGCAGTATAGTTTACGCCTTCACCATGAGCTATTGTTTTGAAAGGTATCAAGCCCTGATCATGGTACATCGCCAAAACTGCATCAAACTGTTTGTAACTGCTGCGTGCAAAAAAAGCATCGGCACTATATGGGCCAAATACAAGATTGCCTTGTTGCTGTTGTGCGTCGATTACGGGTTTTATTATATTTTGCTCTTCATCGCCTATCTGGCCTCCATCGCCCGCATGTGGGTTCAGGCCCATTACGGCAATTTTAGGCTTCATAATACCAAAGTCTTTTACAAGGCTATCTTTTAAAAGGTTCAGTTTAGATAGGAGCAATTCTTTTGTAATGGTATTTGCAATTTTGTTTACCGGTATGTGCTCTGTTACTAATGCCACACGCAATTCATTGCTGTAAAGCAGCATCAACACATCTTTTACACCAAATTTGTCTTTAAGAAATGGAGTGTGGCCCGTATATGGAAAATCGGGCAGTTGTGTATTGCTTTTGTGTATAGGGGCAGTAACTATCGCATCCAATTCATTGTCTTTTAAGCATTGCGCAGCAACCATTAAAGATCTTACAGCATATTTTCCGCCACTTTCCGTTAATGCACCGGGCTGTATAGGTACTTCCTCATCCCAGCAATTGAAAATATTGACCTGTTTGGGGTTTAGTTTAGAAAGGTCTTTAGTGTTGGTAAAGTTGAAAGGGTATTCAGTTAATATTCGCCTGTAAAAATTGATGACTTTACTAGATGAAAAAACAACAGGTGTGCATAAGTCCAGCAGGCGGTTGTCTGAAAAGGTTTTTATAATAAGTTCAGGACCTATACCATTCAAATCGCCTGTTGTAATACCAATAACCGGTTTTTCATTCTGTACTTGCATAGTGCAATGGTAATAATTAATGATTAAACTTTGCTATAATTCATCAGGAAATCCAGTACCATACGCATTCCATAGCCCGTTCCACCAGCCGGCATGTAGTTGCGTTTAGTAACTGAAAAAGATACACCGGCTATGTCAAAATGCATCCAGGGATAGCTTGTAAAATATTCAAGGAATTTGCCTGCCGTGATAGCCCCACCAGTTGGCCCACCCACATTTTTCAGGTCGGCAATGTCTGATTTTATCATATCTCCATATTCGTCCCAAAGAGGGTATTCAACCAGCCGCTCATATTGCCTGTTGCCACTATTGTTTAGTGCTGTTTTCACATTTTCATCAGCAGTGCCCATACAAACAATACCATGTTCACCCACCGCCGCTGAAGCTGCGCCTGTAAGGGTAGCAAAATCCATTACCAGTTCAGGTTTGTACCTTTTTGCCCAATGCAGTGCATCGGCTAACAGTAGCCTGCCCTCGGCGTCAGTATTCAAAACTTCAACGGTATTGCCGCTATACATAGTTATCACATCTCCGGGCACGTATGCGTTTTCTCCGGGTCTGTTATCAGTTGCGGGAACCAATGCAATGATATGCAGCGGTAATTGCATTTTAGTGATTGCGTACATTGCGCCACTGACCAACGCCGCGCCACTCATGTCACTCTTCATGCGGTCCATAGATGCTGCTGTTGGTTTTAAGCTTAAGCCTCCCGTATCGTACACTACACCCTTCCCTACCAGTACAATGGGCTTTTTATTGATGGCTTTTTTGGGTAGGTATTCCATTACTGTAAACGTAGGCGGTTGCTGGCTACCCCGATTAACCGCCAGTATACCACCCATTTTTTCTTTTTCCAGTTGTGCTTTTTGAAGTGTAGTTACTTTAAAACCTGCTTCTTTACCCAGTAATGTTATTTCTTTAGCAAGCTGTGTAGCAGAAAGATAATTCAGGGGCTCGTTTACAAGATCTCTTGCTTTATAAATAGCGGCAATTGTTGTGTTCAGCTCGTTTAACTGCTTGATAGTAATGGATTGGTTTCGAAAAGCTATTGTTTTCAGGCTATAAGCGATCTTGTCTTTATCGCTGCGGTACTTAGTAAATTGATAGTTTGCTAAAGCGATGCCTTCGGCTAAGTGGTAAGCTGCAGCTGATATGTTTGATGAATTTGCTAGAGTAACGGCTGCTATTTTACCCTTATTAAGCAATGCCTGCAATTCTGCGCCTGCTTTTCTGCAAGCTTCAGAGGTCTGCCAATCAGTTTTTTTATTTTTTAAATGATATACGTATATATGCCGTATATATTGATTAATTGGGGTGATAGCCTGCTCTCTTGCTATAGCATCTGCTATAAATTTTTGCTCATCTTTGTTTAACTCCGGTATCTGTTTTAATGCAGTGGCGTCGTTAACTATAAAAATTAAATGTTCCTTTTTAGATTGGCCGGCTATTTTAAACTCCATCAGAAAATATTTATAATTCAACCTCAAAGTTAAAAGCCTGCGCGATAGTTTATCTACTTACGGTTAACTTTGATCCATCATAAGTATATAAAATCTATAATAACTACTATTGGCACAACAGTACACACTTAAAAAAAGCCTTGGTCAGCACTTTTTACATGATGAAAATATCTGTAAGAAAATCGTAGCTCAGGTTGATAGGAAGGAAGGCTTACAATTGCTGGAAGTTGGGCCCGGTGGTGGCGCCATAACTAAATACCTCATTCAGTGGGAGGGCGTGCATTATAAAGCAATAGAAGTGGATGAAGAAAAAGTTCAGTACCTAAAGCGCACATATCCTATACTGGAGGACAAGATAATACTTCAGGATATTTTACAGGCTGATGCGCCATTTCAGGGGCAGTTTACAGTAATAGGTAATTTCCCGTACAATATATCTTCACCAATACTGTTCAAAATATTGGAATGGGAGCCTTTTGTGGATGAGGCTATCGGTATGTTTCAAAAGGAAGTAGCACAAAGAGTAGCGTCGCCATCGGGTTCAAAGCTATATGGCATATTAAGTGTTTTAATGCAAGCTTTTTTTAAGGTAGAGTACTTGTTTGATGTGCATGAGAACTGTTTTACCCCACCCCCTAAAGTAAAAAGTGGCGTATTAAAACTAACCAATTTAGGCAACCCCTACGGGATTGAAAATAAGAGAAGATTTATATTGCTTGTTAAGACCGCATTCAACCAAAGACGTAAAACATTGCGTAATGCGCTTAAGAGTATATTACCTCCGGAAGCATTGACCGATGTAATAATGAGTAAAAGAGCAGAGCAGCTTAATGTATCTGATTTTGTGGAACTTCATAAAAAGTATCAATGAGGAAAGTATTGATCGCTGCGCCTGTACATAGTGTGTTGTTGAATGGCCTTACTGATAAAGGATATGAGTGTATAGTGATGGAGAAAATTCAACAGGATGAAGCATATAGCATAATACATGATTACGTTGGTATCATTACTTCTACGAGGTTGCAAATAGATAAGCGAATGATTGATAATGCTGCTAAACTTGAGTGGATAGGCAGAATGGGGTCGGGCATGGAAGTGATAGACGTACCTTATGCAGAGTTGAAAGGTATAAAATGCTATAGTAGCCCTGAAGGTAACGCGAACGCAGTGGCTGAACATGCGCTAGGTATGCTGTTAGCGTTGAATAAAAGGATATTGGTAAGTGCAAATGAAGTAAAAGAAGGAAAATGGCTGCGCGACGAAAACAGGGGTATTGAACTAGAGGGGAAAACCATTGGTATTATTGGCTTTGGCCATACGGGGCGCGCTTTTGCTAAAAAACTTTCAGTATTTGATATGAATATTTTAGCATTTGATAAATATGCTATTAATGATATTCCTAATTATGTAGACGCAGTATCTTCTCTTGAGCCTATATTTGAAACGGCTGATATAATAAGTTTTCATGTGCCTTTGCATAGCGACACACTTTATTATTTTAATGAACAGTTTTTACAACGGTTAAGAAAATCGGTTATAATCATCAATACTTCGCGCGGTATGGTGGTAGATACAGCGGTATTGTACGAAGGGCTTATATCTAAAGCTATAAAAGGGGCGTGTCTTGATGTAATGGAGCAAGAGCCATTAGCAAAGATGCATGATAACTTGAAAAGGATATTAGATAAAATTCTATTACTTCCTCAGGTTATAGTAACCCCTCATATTGCAGGCTACAGTTTCGAGGCTCTTTTTAAAATGAGCAGTGTATTATTAAGCAAAATTGTCATGGCATGGTAACAATGGTACTTAATTAGACATAATATACGTAAAAGAAACAATTATCTGACAAAAAAAATTGGTAAACGCTCTACTTTTAACAGAAGTTTCTATCTTTACCGTTCATTTGGTTAATAAATATTTAATGCAGGATATGACACGTACACTACGTTATTTATTGGTTTTGCTCTTTGTAAGCGTTGCTGGTCAAGCATTTGCGCAAAGCGGGGCAATCTCAGGTACAGTCCTTGATGAAAATGGCGATGCCTTATTTGGCGCTATTATTAAAGTGACTGAGGGGGGGCTTGTTAAAGGCGGTACCCAAGCAGACGATGACGGTAACTACACTGTAAAGCCCTTACCTCCAGGCAGGTATGATGTGGAGATATCTTCACCTACGTTTGCTAGTAGCCTAACAAAAGGCGTTATAGTAAGTCCGGATAAGACAACAGCCCTTGATGTTAAGCTGAAATTAGCAGCTAAAGAACTTACCGGCGTTACTGTAACGGCGTATAAGGTTCCGCTAATCGATCGTTTTAACCCCGGTGCGCGTAACGTAATTGCCTCGGAGCAAATTCAAAAAATGCCTACACGTACAACGGATGGTGTGGCTGCAACTGCTCCTGGTGTATATAGTGGGTCTGATGGTCTTAAAATTGCCGGTGGCCGTACCCAGGGTACATTATATATAGTAGATGGTGTACAAACACGTGGCCGCTTTGGTAGCAACGTGTCTCAAAACAGTATCGACCAAATTGAAGTAATGGCTTCCGGCCTTTCTGCAAAATATGGTGATGCCATTGGTGGTGTTGTAAGTATAACTACCAAAGGTGTAACTGATAAATATCGCGGTAATGTACTTTTGGAACATTCTGTGGATGGGTATAACCACAATCTTGTTAACATAGGTTTATCAGGACCGTTATATAGCAAAAAACTGGAAGATGGAACGAAGAAGCCTATTATCGGTTTTCGTATAGGCGCTGATGGTATATATAATGAAGACCCAAGGCCTACATACGGTGGTAACTATGTAGTGAAAGAAGATGTTTTAAATCAATTGAGGGCTAACCCGCTAACTGCGTCACCTAACCCTAACGGTATCCCTGTATTTAGAAGTTCAGCGGAGTATATAACATTGAATGACCTTGAGTTGCAAAAAAAGCGTGTATCTGCTGAAGAATATCAAGGTGTATTGAACGCTAAACTTGACTTTGCCCTGGCTGATAATCTTACCTTAACTGCTGGTGGTTCATTTAACTACAGCAAAAGCAGCCCTTATTCCAGCGATGGTAATATTGGCGGATATCAGAGATATACTTTATTTGCTCCTGAACGTATCCCAACAGATATTCAAACTGTTGCGCGTGGATATCTGAAATTAACACAACGTTTCGGTAAAGCGCCTGGTGCCGGTGGTGCCGACGAAAAGAAACCTTTGATATCTAATGCGTTTTATACGTTGCAGGCAGATTATCAAACTGAGCATTTTAAACGCGAAGATCCTGATCATAAAGATAATCTGTTCAAATACGGATATGTTGGTAAATTCTATACCGACTATCAATCGAACTATCAGGTTGGTGTAGATGATAGTACCGGTTTGGTTGCTGTTAAATTTCAAACAGATAGAGAAGCTGTCAAAACAACATTTGAACGGTCTGAATTAAATCCTATACTGGCTAATTATACTAGTCAATATTTCAATTCGTTTGGTGTTCAGCCACGTACAGTATCTGATGTACTGGCGGGTAATGCACTGACTAATGCTGTGCCGCCTAACGATGTTTATAGTTTGTTTGGTAATATAGGTACTCCTTATGCAATTGGTGGTTATCGTTACTCCCAGTTCGATCAGTTTGCGGTAAATGTGGATGCCTCATTCGACTTCCAGCCAGCCAAAACCAGGCACGCAATTCAGTTTGGTCTATATTATCAGCAACGTGTAGAGCGTTCTTACAGTACATCTGCATTAGTTAGCCAGGGATTGTGGCAATATATGAACCAACTGACTAATACACATATTGGTTTAGACTATGCTAATCCAATTTATATTTCAAATGGTCAAACATATACTTATCAGGATTATAAGGATGGTAAATTTGCATTGTCTCCTTATGATACTGTTACGTATAACAGAATTGCACTTGATAGTGCCCAAAGTACTTTCGACCGTAATCTTCGTGCGAAACTTGGCGTAGGTCAAACAGATTATATAGACGTAAACAATTATGATCCTTCAACGTTCTCATTAGATATGTTTTCTGCTGATGAATTGTTAAATGCAGGTAACTCTTTTGTTAACTACTATGGTTATGACTATACAGGTAAAAAGCAAAAAGGTCAGGTTAATTTCAACGATTTCTTTACTAAAAAAGATGCTAATGGTAACTATACACGCGATATTGGCGCATACAGGCCTAACTATATAGCAGGTTATATATTAGATCAATTCCAGTTTAAAGACATCAACTTTAACGTAGGTCTTCGTGTAGATCGTTTTGATAATAATACAAAGGTTTTAAAAGATCCTTATTCATTGTATCAGGTAAGAACTTTGGGAGATTCAAAAGGTACTGCAATAAACCAATTGAATGGTGGTGTTAATCCATCAAACATGAGGGATGATTATGTTGTTTATGTAAGCAGTAATGAATCTGCTACACCTACAATTATTGGCTATCGCAATGGTGATGATTGGTACGATCCGTATGGTCGTTACATTGAAGATCCTGGTGTATTGAAACAGTACACTGGTGGCCGTGATCCTCAACCGTATCTTGTTGATAGGAATATAAAAATTTCAGATTCTACATTTGATCCTAATAGCTCATTTACAGATTACAAACCTCAGGTTAACGTAATGCCACGCGTTTCGTTCTCATTCCCGATTTCTGATAAGGCATTGTTTTATGCCCACTACGATGTGTTGGTACAGAGGCCAAGATATGCGCAATTTGCTACTCCTGATCAATATTTATATTTAGCTAATAATAACGGCCAAATATTAAATAATTCTGATCTGAAACCAGAGAAAATGTTTGACTATGAAGTTGGTTTCCAACAGCAAATAAGTCAAAGTTCAGCGCTAACATTGAGTGGGTTTTATAAGGAGCGTAAGGATATGATACAAATACGTCCGTATCTGTACGCTGTGCCTAAAACCTATTATACTTATGGTAACCGAGATTTTTCAACAACTAAAGGTTTGACATTGAAGTATGATCTGCGTCGTGTTAACCACTTGTTGATGAATGTATCCTATACCTTGCAATTTGCTGAAGGTAGTGGTTCAGGCACAAACTCAGGTAATAATGGTGATGCTAACTTCGTATCAAACTCAGGTCTGTTGGCTAACTTTATCGCTGCATCGTTGCCTAATTTACGCTATTCAACAGCATTAGATTACGATTCTCGTCACAACCTTGTTGTGAATATGGATTATCGTTACAGTGACAATGAAGGGCCAATGATTGGTGACAAGCACATACTGCAAAATGCAGGTGCTAACTTTATAATTAGCGCACGTAGTGGTGAACCTTATACAAGGTACGCATTCCCGGCTCAAAGGATTATCACAGGCCGTATAAACGATGCCCGTTACCCATGGCATTATAATATAGATTTCCGAGTAGATAAAGATTTTAGCCTGGCATTTGGCAAAAAGAAAGCTGAGGGTGCAAAAGCAAAAGAGCCACTTTCACTTAATGCTTACGTGATGATAATGAATGTGTTAAACAGACGCGATGTTTTAAAAGTGAATGGCTATAGCGGTCGTCCTGATGAAGATGGCTATATTACATCGCCTAATGGCATACAATTGACGAGGAACCAAAGTAACCCAGAATCTTATATTGACATCTATTCTGTAAGTAATGGTATCGACAGGACTCAATATTTACCAAATAATATCAATTTACCCCGTAGGATTAATATTGGTTTGCAATTAAATTTCTAAACTATCATTGATTAATAACTTTCCAGGTTATGTTTAATAAGAATAATAAAAAAGCTCTGATATTATCTCTGCTTGCAGTTGCGCTTCTTTCTGAAGCAAATGCAAGACCAAATGTAGGTAATAAAGGAGGGATTGGCGGACAGTTGAAAACAACTGCAGGATGTCGTCCGGCAGAAGGAACAATTGATCTTGATATCAATAACGTACGTGCCAGGCTGATGACCGGTGGTGATATGTGGTGGGATAATGGTACGTCGGAAGCACGGTATGAAGTACCTGTAGGCAGTAGGAAAAACTCACTATTTGCCGGTTCTATATGGATAGGCGGTTTTGATGTGCAAGGGCAATTGAAAGTTGCCGCTCAGACATATCGCCAAAGCGGTAATGACTATTGGCCAGGTCCATTAGATGCCAGCGCTGAAATTCAGGCTTCTGAATGTAGTGATTGGGATCGTTTCTGGAAGATCAATAAAGAAACAATTAACCGTTTCCGTGAATTAGGAGATAAAACAGCTGCAATCAATGAAACTGATTATCAGGTGATTAAAGAATGGCCGGCAAAAGGTAATACCAATGCTATTGGCAGGAGCTTGAATCCACTTAATATACCTGATAATAAAGATTACGCTCCATTTGTCGATGTTGATAAAAATGGTATATACACTCCTGTTGGAGGTGACTATCCTGGTATCGATGAACTTACGCCACTTCCGGGTGATCAATATATATGGTGGGTATTCAATGATAAGGGTAATGTAAAGGGTGAGTCTCAAACCGAAGGTATCGGTATAGAGGTTCAGGCAAGCGCATTTGCATTTTCTTCAAAAAATTCTTTGAATGACGCGACTTTTTATAATTATAAAATCATCAATCGTGGCGGTCTTACCTTAGATAGTACTTATGTAGCTACCTGGACTGATGCTGATTTGGGTTATTATCAAGATGACTTTATTGGTTGCGATACCGCCAGAGGTCTGGGTATCCTATACAATGGTGATAGTAAAGATGGTGAAGGTGAACCGAACAGCTATGGTACTATTATACCAATGGTTGGTGTTGACTTCTTTCAGGGGCCAAGGAAAACTTACCGCCCTGCTGGCGCTACCAAAGACACTACCATCGAATTGAAGATGGAGGCATTTACTTATTATAATAATGACTTTACGATAATAGGTAATCCTGAAAATGGTGTGCATATATATAACTATATGACAGGTAGTATAAAAAACGGGGAGCCTTTTACATACGATTTTAATGGCCCTGCTACTCCTTCAAAAGCTTATGGTAGCGGTGCAAGAGTAAAATATGTATTCTCCGGAGATGCTGATCCTAGTGCTGAAGAATGGTCAGAATGTACTTGTGGCAATGCCCCTGGTGACCGTCGCTTTATACACTCCGCTGGTCCGTTTAAACTTGAACCGGGTGTTGTGAACGATATAGTTATAGGTGCTGTATGGGTTTCTGATGTAGGTGGTTGCCCTAATACATCTTTCAGAAAAATACGTGCTGCAGATGATGTAGCCCAATCGTTATTCAACAGTGATTTTAAAGTGCTTGAAGGCCCTGAGGCTCCTCGTGTAGTAACAAGGGAAATGGACAGGAAAGTTGTGTTCTACTTAGTGAATGATCCTGTAAGTACAAACTATCAGGAAAAATTTGGTAACGATACTGGTGCTAAGTACAGGGTTAGTGCTATCAGCTCAAAAGGTGGTTACAGGCCTGCTGACTCTTTATATAAATTTGAAGGTTATCGTGTGTTCCAATTAAGAGATGCACTTGTACAACCTGCACAAATACTTAATGATAGAGGAGAGGTGAATACTGATTTGGCTATAGAGGTATTCCAAACGGACATTAAAAATGGAGTTACGCGTGTAGTAAACTATGATAAAGTACCAGATATCAGCGATACCACATACATACCCGTAGTAAAAGTAAATGGTAAGGATAGTGGTATTCGTCACAGTTTTGAAATTAGTGTTGACCAATTTGCGAAAACTGCTGATAAGCGTCTCGTAAACTATCGCAATTATTACTTCGTAGCTATTGCATACGCTTATAATGAATTTGCTCCGTTTAATCCGCGCAAAATAGATTCAACTCAGGAAACTACTTATCTTGAAAGTGGTCACTCAGCAGGTGGCGCACCTTTACAGGTGGTAACAGTTATGCCAAATCCAGCAAATGGTGATATGGGTACAGTTCTCAATGCTGACTTTGGAGACGGCGTTATTATTAAAAGAATTGAAGGCCGTGGTAATGGTGGCAACTATATGCGTTTAACTAAAGAATCGGAAGATATCGCGTTAAGCTCTGCTTCTAACTATAGGGATGTTCAACCGACTTATGAAGCTGGTCGTGGCCCAATAGATGTTAAAGTAATTGATCCACAAAAAATTCAACCTGCTGATTGGGAACTACGTATTATTGGTAATCTTCAAAATTCGGCAGATACAGTTAACAATTCTGTAAGCTCGAGAGGATTAGATACATTTAGCTTATGGGAACTTAAGAATATAACTACCAATGATGTAATATATAGTGAAAGAGATATTCGCAGGCCGAATGAACAAATATTGGAAAAATATGGTATATCAATTAACATAGGCCAGGTTCTGAGACCAGGCGATGACCAGGAAAATGGTAACGGTTATATAGGGTCTTCTATTTATTATGCTGATCCGGCAATGGCATGGTTGTCAGGTTTACATGATGGTGAAAACAGGGAAGCCAATAACTGGATCAGGAGTGGTAATCACCAGGAAGGGATTGCAGATACTTTTGACTGTTTATTCAGCGATAGCCCTTATGATACTGTTGGCCAGTTTTATGAGAAATTCCTCGATAATAACTCAGCAACAAGCGCAACATGGGCACCATATTCTTTAGGCTTTCAGGATAACCAAACTTCTTGTGCAATCAGTACAATTTACCCTGGTTCAAGAAGAGGTATTTCAAACTTGCCTAGTATAGATATTGTATTTACACCTGATAAATCAAAATGGACTCGTTGTGTTGTGGTTGAAACTCAACAAGATGCCAATCTTGCTGAAGGTGGTGCAAAAAAACTTAATTTAAGAAAACATGCAGGTTGGAATTTGGATGTAGATGGTAATGGCAGACCTGTATATTCAACAGATCCTGCAGAAAATGGGTTGTCTTGGTTTCCTGGTTATGCGATAAATCAGGAAACAGGTGAGCGCCTGAATATTATTTTTGGTGAAGATTCTTATCTAAAAAATGCCAATGGTAATGACATGTTGTGGAACCCTAGTAGTGAAGGTTTAATTACAGATGAACAATCTGGCTTAACCACTCAGGTAATTGGTGGTAAGCATTTTGTTTACGTGTCTAATACCAAGTATGATGAGGGTAAATATTTATACAGTTTGATTTCATCTGGTGAGGCTGCTAGAGTAAGAGATGCGTTTACTACTATGATTTATACAGGTATCCCTTTCCTAAACCAAGGGTTCCAATTCAAGTCGATAGCTGAGGGTATGATACCTAGTGAAGCCAGATTGGAATTTAGAGTTACTCGTCCTTATGCATTCTTTAATCCGGATAATGGTGCTTTAGTAAATGGTGGAGCTCCTTTGTACACCTTCTCTACAAAAGATATAGCACCACAAAAACTTTCTGATAATGCAAATGCTGATAAAGATGCACTGTTAGACAGGATACAAGCTGTTCCTAATCCTTATTATGGTTATGCAGGTTATGAAGTAAATGCATTAGACACACGTGTACGTATTATAAATCTGCCTAAAAAAGCAACTGTTAATATTTACTCTTTAGATGGTGCTTTAATCCAAAGATTGGAAAAAGATAATGCAAATGCTGCCTATATAGATTGGAATGTGAGGAATAGTAAAGGATTGCCAATTGCCGGTGGTATGTATCTTATCCACGTAAAAGCAGAAGGAATTGGTGAAACTGTTATTCGTTGGTTTGGGGCTATGCGTCCGTTAAATGTTATTCAATACTAATCAATTACAAAGAGAGAGCCGTAGGTTACGGCTCTCATGTAAAAATATTCATATATACTAATTATGAAAAAATTATTTACGGGAACTGTATTGGCAATGTGTGCTATTGGAAGCGCTACCCCTTCTTTTGCAGGTAATAAGGATAGGATTGGTCAAGCAGGTGCTACAGAACTGCTTATTAACCCTTGGGGCCAAAGTAATGGCCTGTTTGGTCAAAATACTGCCCAGGTAAAAGGTATTGAGGCACTTAAGACTAACATTGCTGGTTTGGCGCTAGTTGAAAAAACAGAATTAGGCGTAGCTTATTCAATGTATTTAAGCGGTACCCAAGTAGGTGTCAGTAACTTAGGTTTTGCCCAAAAGCTGGGTAATTTCGGTGTTATAGGTGCTAATATCATGGCTATGAGCTTCGGAGAAATAACTGCTACTGATTATTACCATCCTGAAGGTGGTGTTGGCACTTATACTCCACAGTTCTTTAATGCAAGCGTTGGCTTTGCAAAGGAATTTTCAAACAGCATTCGCGCAGGTGTGGGTGTTACTTTTATTTCTGAGCAAATATCCAGCATTCGTGCCAACGGTGCGGCGTTCGAGGCGGGCATACAATATGTAACGGGTAAAAGGGACAACTTCCACTTTGGTATTACACTGCGTAACATGGGTACAGGTATGAAGTTCAGTGGTAGTGGTTTCTCTATTCAAAGTGAAGCACCCGATAACATTAGCTATTCTTTAAACAGAGAAGTACCATCTGAAAAGTTTGAATTACCTACATATCTAAACTTTGCTATTGCTTACGATTTCTATTTAGATGAGAATAGAATTGCTGCGGAAGATGTTCAAAAAACTGAAACTGCTGGTAATAAGACTATGCCTAAACACAGGCTTACGCCTATGGTTAGCTTCACGTCAAATTCATTTAATAATGACTTTATAGGAGGTGGTATAGAATATTCCTTTAAAGAATTGTTTATGCTGCGTGCTGCATATCGGTATGAAAAAAATATTGGTGATGCAATAAATGGTACAACATTTTACACTGGTGTAAGTGCAGGAGCTACTATCCAGCACAGGCTTGGTGATAAAGGCCCAATGTTGGCTATCGACTATGCATATAAGCCTACGGCACGTCCTAATAACGGGGTGCATACCTTCGGTCTCCGCTTATTGCGATAATTATAAAAAACCTTATTTTTGTTTGATACAACGCTCTTGAAACCCAGGAGCGTTGTATTTTTTCTTTAATCAATACAAGAGAATACATTATGCCTGACATAAATTATGTAACTAAAGAGACCCTGGAGCACATGAGGGAAGAATTGAATCAGCTGAAAACAGCTGGTCGGTCGGAAATAGCGAGGCAAATTGCAGATGCGCGGGAAAAAGGCGATTTAAAAGAAAATGCGGAATATGATGCTGCAAAAGAAGCACAAGGACATCATGAGGCTAAAATAGCACAACTTGAAGGAGTTATAGCAACTGCCCGTGTTATAGATGCAAAAGACCTTGATAGCAGTAAGGTGTCTATATTAAGTAAGGTAAAGCTTACTAATTTAAAGACTAAAAAGAGTGTTGAATACCAGATAGTGTCAGAACAGGAAGCCGATTTGAAGGCGGGTAAAATATCAGTTACATCACCGATAGGTAAAGGACTATTAGGAAAAAAAGAAGGTGAGGTAGCTGAAGTTATAGCTCCTGGTGGTACTTTGAAATTTAAGATAGAAAAGATCTCGCTATAATGCCATCAATATTTACCAGAATCATTAATAGAGAAATACCATCTTACAAGATTGCTGAAAATGATATGTTTTACGCTTTTTTAGATGTATTCCCTATTGCAGAAGGGCATACTTTGGTGGTACCTAAAGTAGAAATAGATAATTTTTTTGATTTACCGGACGATATATTGGCAAAATGGTTTGCTTTTTCGAAGCCTATAGCAAAAGCTATTGAACAAGCTTTTAACTGTAACCGTTGCGGTATTAGCGTAATGGGTTTAGAAGTGCCTCATGCGCACATGCATTTGGTGCCTATTAACTCTGCGGATGATCTGAATTTTTCCCGGCCTAAACGGTCATTTTCAGAAGATGAAATGAAAACGATTCAAAAAAAGATCGCACAATATTTATAAAAAGGAGCCTTGAGGCTCCTTTTTAGTTTACAATAGCTTTCTGATTTACACTCCAGGCTTGAGGTTTAGCAATAAATAATGCCTTTGTGCGCGTCCATGTATCTTTAAAAAAATTGGAAAAACGATAATGGTTTAAATTTTCTTCACTGACCCATATACTATATGTAAAGAAAATATTTGAATTATGTGCATCTTGCCATAATTCTAAATGAGTACAACCGTCAAAACCTCTGATAGTTTGTTTACGTGCTTCAAATAGCTCCTGAAATGCATTGATTTTTTCAGGATCGAAAGTCATTTGTACGATACGTACTATCATTCAAAGGTTATTTTTATTGTGTTATAAATAAGGTGTTGGCCTCTATGTAGTTTAAGCCCAAAGAGGCTGGCCGCTTTACCTTTATTTATTGCAATTTCAAGATAGCCTGAACTATTGAACCTGCAAAGTTTTTCACCCTCTTTCACGCTGTAGTAGTGGGCACTTATTTCATTTATCGTCTCACCACGGGTAAATTCAATTTTGAAAGATCTTCCTGCGCCTATCCGTTCAAATTCTGGACGGGTAATATTTATCACAACATTTTCAAATCGGTCTATGTGTATCACTTGGCATTCAGCAAAATTGCTTTCAATGCGAGCATTGCAGTGTAGTGGCGCATTTTTTAGCTCACAGAGTTCCAATTTTAATTCAATTGCTGATTTTGCCTGTAGTTCTTTAATAATAGAGGCAACTCTTGCTACCCAATGATGCAAAAAAATCTGTTCAGTTAAATCCATGCATTTCCATACAGTATTTACCTCGCTGCCAAATGCTAAAGATAAAATTCCGTTATCAGGTGCAAAAAAGTAATGCCCATCTTTCTCGCATAAAAGCAACCGGGGATTGCTTTCGTAAAATATATCGAACAAAAGAACATGACATGTTTTAGCCGGGAAGTTTTTATAAGATGCTGCCAGCAGGTAAGCTGCCTGCTGCAAATGGAATGGCTCTACCAGGTGCGATACGTCAACTATGGGCAGTTCAGGTACGTGCTGCATTAGTACTCCTTTCACCGATGCTACAGATGCATCTTGCAGGCCAAAATCTGATAAAAGGGTGATACAGCTCATGTCAACAGCAAAAGTAAACGGCAGCAGTTGCAATGCAAAGAGCTAAGTGGTATTTGCCAAAATATTTATGCCTGATGCGCGTTATATTTATAGCTGTTAAATTTGTAAGATGCTATATCGATATAAAGTTCCGGTTATTCTGTTGTTTTTGATAACTGTAATCACTTTCATGAATACAGGATGCAAAAAAGAGAAAGTACTTAATTCTGGTGGCATCGTTACATTCTCAGTCGATACACTAACATTCGATACTGTTTTTACTGCATACGCTTCATATACATGTAGCCTAAAAATATTCAACCCGCAAGATCAAAAAGTAACGCTTAGCTCTGTAATGCTGGAAGACGCTAATTCTTATTTCCATATCAATATAAACGGTATAGATGGCAATGTTCTAAAAGATATTGAGATAGCTGCGAATGATAGTATATATGTGTTTGCTACAGTAAACATAAACCCCAAAGACCAAAGCAATCCCTATGTTATTACTGATAGGTTGATAGCAACTTTGAATGGGAAAGAATTTTCTGTGCCATTTATAGCATACGGACAAGATGCATATTATATAGATGGTGAATACCTGCAATCCACAACCTGGAAAACCGATAAGCCCTATGTTATCATACACAGCGCAGCAGTCGATAGCAATCAAACGCTGATAATACCGGCTGGCTGTAAAGTGTATATGAACGGAGATTCAAGGCTTTTGGTTTTAGGAACGTTAAAAGTACAAGGCACAAAGGATGATAGTGTAGTATTTCAGGGCGACAGGCTGGATAGGGGCTACTACGGCAATGAAGGTTATCCGGGAGAATGGGGTGGTATCTACTTTAATTCATACAGTACGCAAAATGAAATTAGCTATGCAGTACTAAAAAACTGTGGCAATACCGCACTGGGAGCACAACCTGCAGCAATACAATTAGCACCCGACCTGGTGAGCGATAATATACCTCAACTTACCATAAGGAATACAATAATTGAGAACTCAATAGGCTATGGTATTTTAAGCTTCCAGGGTTCATTAAAGGCAGAAAATTGTTTAATACATACATGTGGAGCCCAAGCGCTGGGCATACTACAGGGTGGCGATTATGAAGTAACAAATTGCGACTTTGTTATTTACAGTACAGATAAGGTTAATCATCAGCAAGAGCCTACGGTGGCTATACTTAACTACTTTAAGAACGATGCTACCAATGAAGTATTTGCCAGTAACTTAAACGCTACCCTGAAAAACTGTGTGATATGGGGAGGGTTGGAAGATGAATGTTATACAAGCAAAATAGATGATTCCAGGTTTCAATTCAATCTTACTTTCGACCATTGTTTAATAAAAACAAAGGAAATACAATCGTATGTTACCAATTCAGGCTCTATACTAAATGTGGATCCGAAGTTTGTAGATTATGTAAATTGGGATTATCACCCTCAGGAAGGTTCACCCCTTATTGATGCTGGTGTGCCCGCAGTTACAAATGATCTGAATGGCAAACCACGCCCTAATGGTACGGCTACCGATATAGGTTGCTATGAATACTAGCTATTAAACAACTCATCAATTTTTTTCTTACGGTAAGCAAATATTTCTTTTAGCTGTTTTCTCACAAAAAGTGAGTGTGCTATTTCGCCGGCTACAGAGAAAGGTAGTTCATAGGTAACTATATCATGCATCACAACTTTTTCACCTTGTTCTTCAAAAATATGTTCGTGGTGCCATAGTTTATATGGGCCTTTCTTTTGTTCATCAACAAACCTCCTGTGCTTCTCTACTTTTGTTATCTCTGTAGTCCATGACAAAGGTATTTTGAGCAGCGGAGCAACTTTATAAGTAATTATTTGCCCCTCATATAAGCCTTTTTGCACATCATATTCAGAAGTTATTTTAAACTTCATATATGATGGGGTAATGCTAACAAGATTCAGTGGACTGGAGAAAAAAATCCATAGTTCATCTATACCTGCATTAATTACTTGTGTCGATCGTAAAATGTGTGTAGCCATGCTATAAAGGTCTGTATTAATATCATACCTGTTTATATGCCTATCAATACCAGTGGAAAATATTGTGGTAACTTAGAACTCACAGTAAGAAGATTATGATAGGTTTTGTTTTTTCCAAATATGCCGAACAAAGTGATGGTAAAACGCCATTCGATAAATTGTTGAACCTGTTTATGGAGTTGCTGCAATATACAAGCGGCGATGCTACTGAAGCTTTAGACTGGCTTACTCAGCTTGATAGGGAGCATAGGTTAACCGATAAAGAGTATGGTATTGGTGACTTTATTGATGAGCTAAAGGAAAAGGGATACCTGGAAGAAAACAATCGCGATGGGGCATATAAGATAACGCCCAAAACAGAAATGACCATCAGGAAGCGTTCGCTGGAAGAGATATTCGGGAAAATGAAAAAGGCGAATAGGGGCAATCACCAAACTTTTAAAAACGGACAAGGCGATGAAGTAAATCCGGAGATAAGGCCATACGAATTTGGTGACCTGTTAGAAAGTATAGACTATACCGGTAGCCTGAAAAATTCATTTATCAATCATGGTGTCGATCAGCTAAGACTAGAACAGGGCGATCTGGAAGTACATGAAATGGATTTTAAAACCCAAACCTCAACTGTACTGATGATCGACATATCTCACTCCATGATACTTTATGGAGAGGATAGAATAACTCCTGCCAAAAAAGTAGCGATGGCATTAAGCGAGTTGATAACAACACGCTATCCCAAAGATACCTTGGATATTGTAGTGTTTGGTAATGATGCCATGCAAATAGATATGAAAGATTTGCCTTACCTGCAAGTCGGTCCATATCATACCAATACGGTAGCTGGGCTTGAGCTTGCCATGGATTTACTTAGAAGGCGTAAAAACCCCAACAAGCAAATATTCATGATAACTGATGGAAAGCCTACTTGCCTTAAAATTGGTAACAAATATTATAAGAACAGCTTTGGGATAGATAGTAAGATATTGAACCGCACACTTAACCTGGCAGGCCAGCTAAAGCGGCTTAAAATACCGGTAATCACATTTATGATTGCAAGTGACCCTTACCTGCAGCAATTTGTGCGCGATTTTACAGAGGTAAATAATGGCAAAGCCTTTTATTCCTCGCTCGACGGCTTAGGCCAGTTTGTTTTTGAAGATTATGAACGCAATAAAAGAAAACGCCTGAGATAATTAGCTTACCAGGGTGCCCACTGCTTTTCCCGATACCACATCCAGCAAATTTCCCGGTGTGTTCATATCGAAAACAATAATGGGCAAATTGTTTTCCTGGCAGAGTGTAAAAGCTGTCATATCCATTACTTTCAGCTCTTTACTTATCACTTCGCTGAAGGTTAGCTTGTCGTAGCGTTTGGCATTTTTGTCTTTTTCTGGGTCGGCAGTATATATGCCATCTACGCGCGTGCCTTTCAGTATGACGTCAGCGCTTATTTCAACAGCCCTTAATGAACCTGCCGTATCTGTAGTAAAATAGGGGTTACCGGTACCGGCACCAAATATTACTACCCGGCCTTTTTCAAGGTGCCTCATGGCGCGCCGGCGTATATATGGTTCCGCTATCTGTTCCATTTTTATGGCGCTTTGCAGGCGGGTTTTCACGCCTACTTTTTCAAGCGATGCCTGCAATGCCATACCGTTTATAACGGTAGCCAGCATACCCATATAATCGCCTTGAGCCCTTTCTATTCCGGTTTCAGCTTCATTCATTCCCCTATATATGTTACCACCACCTATTACTATAGCCACCTGTACGCCAAGATCAGTAATGGCTTTTATATCAAGTGCATACTGTTCCAGCATCTTGGGGTCAAGCCCAAAGCTGCGGTCACCCATCAGCGATTCGCCTGAAAGTTTCAATAATACACGGTTAAATTTTGGTAACATATTCTACTGGTTTGTGCTGCAAAGAAATAAAACTATTGAAATACTGAGCCCTTTTTTCTTTAAGCAAAAAAATGTACCACAGTTGCCCGATAACCTATTCATCAAATGACGAAGCCTTGATATTGTCTACCACCAGTGGTTGGTTGCATTCATCTCCCCAGAAATAAATACAAACATTATCAAATGGCTCTTTGGGTATTTTGGTATCTACATATAGTTCTTTTGTTGTTCCATTATCTAGCCAACGGAACACACGAATCATATTTTCTTTTACTACGACATCTCCTTTTTTAAATCTAACAACAAATTGCGTCATACGCCAGGCTTCCCATTCTTTGAAAATTGACCTGAATGTACCCTGTACACGCAGCCATTTCGCTTGTGCAGGTTGGTATGCAAAGCAATATTCCGGGCTTGAGGATCTTTCTTTAATAAACAAGGAACAATGTCCGCCGATAGTGAGCGAAGAATCTTTTAGTGATGAACTATCGCATAGTTCAAAATCGTTGTTGTAAAGTGGCGTTAGCTGTTTAGGGGTGCCTTCAAATATATCTTTGGCATCCTTAAGTTTTTCTACTTCCGGACCAACATGATACCTGTAAATAACCCGCCAATAGTATGGGTTGGTCATTCCCCATGAATCATACAGGCCGCTACCGCCGTGTGCGTTGTAGGTGAACCATATATTGAAGTAGGCTAATAATACTATAACTGGCATTGTTACCCATTTCAATACGTGTTTTGTTGAAATATATTGCAGCAATGACGCAAATGGGAATAAGATTACCGGGTAGCTTTGTATCATCGCCCTGCCGCCAGTACCGCCATACCACCATATATCCCACGCTGATACTATATATAGATTTAGCGCAAAGAATAGAAGTATGGCTACTTTGTTTTTGCCCGTCTTTAAAAATGGTATAATGCCTATCAGACTACAGATCATTACTGGCGTATAGGTTATCCATCCGCTACGGTAACTAAAAACATAATCGCCCAGGTGAGGTCTTAGCCATGAAAACCCTTTATCCTGGTAACTATATACAAGAAATTCATTGGTAACATATTTCCAATAGATAATTTGAATACTACCAATAGCTACCACACATATGGCGCACACAAGTATTTTGGGAAAATTAGCTTTTAGGAAGAGTAATTTTTCTGTTATGGCCTTACCGGAAATACGCTCCATGCCCCAGAGTAATGGTATGAGGATGCAGATAATTTCCGATGGCCGTATAAGCACTGCCAGGCCACAGAGCAGCCCTATTCTTATAGCATATTTATATTGGGGCGACTTATTGAAGTAATATGTATTAAGTAGTAAAAATACATATATGGTAAATAGCCAATTATGTGTAAGGCTGCCATCAATAGCAGTGTAGTTGAGATAATTGGTACCAAATACCAGTATTAGTAGCATAATAGCTACTATCTTATCGCTGTAAAACAGCAATAGTAATTTCCTGAAAAACCAGATGCCTATCAGGGCTACCAGTAAACTTCCAAATTGTATGGCAAATTGATAGGGTATGGAAAAGCCATCAGCAGGGTAGCCCAAAACAGGCGCCAAGGCATGGGCTGTGAAAAATAATGGTAAATACATTACAGCCATACCTGCAGAATAGGTATTTACCCTGTTGCCGCTAGGTTCATGTACAAATGA
>CAMLFX010000044.1 GCA_946479435.1 uncultured Sphingobacteriales bacterium
GTTGGCGAAACAGGCGGTAAAGATTTTGTAATGGTACACCCAAGTGCCGATGTTGATGCTGTGGTTGCGGGCCTTGCCCGTGGTGCTTTCGAATATCAGGGTCAGAAATGTTCTGCCGCCAGCCGTGCATATTTACCATCGAACCTGGCTGAAGAGATAAAGAAGAAACTGATAGCTGAAGTAAAGACCATGAAAATGGGCCCGGTAGATGATTTTACCAATTTCATCAATGCTGTTATCGACGAAAAATCGTTCAAAAGCATTACCAAATATATTGATGGTGTAGGCAATGCAAAAGGTAAAGCAAAGATCATTCACGGCGGTAAGTACGATAAGTCGAAAGGCTGGTTTATAGAACCAACCATCATCGAAGCTAAAGACCCTTCTTATGTTACCATGTGCGAAGAAATCTTTGGCCCGGTACTTACTATACATGTTTACGATGCTGATAAATGGGAAGAAATACTTGATGTAGTTGATAGTACATCTCCGTATGCGCTTACAGGTGCTATCTTCTCACAAGACCGTTACGCAATAGAAGTAATGACAAGAAAGCTGGTGAATGCCGCAGGTAACTTCTATATAAATGATAAACCGACAGGTGCCGTTGTAGGCCAGCAGCCATTTGGCGGCGCGCGCGCATCGGGCACTAACGACAAAGCGGGCTCTATACTAAACCTTTACCGTTGGCTAAATGCAAGAACTATTAAAGAAACACATGTTCCTGCTACCGACTATAGGTACCCTTTCCATCAAGCTGACTAATACTAATTGATATACTTAATACGGCCTGCTGATTGCAGGCCGTATCTGTTATACCTATACTTTAATTATTTTCCATTTACCCCTTCTGAAAAGTATAAAAGCAACTAACGCTATCATACTTTCAGCTACAGCAATAGCTATGAAGACTCCTTTAGGCCCCATCTCAAGAACTATTGCCAGCACATAAGCCAGCGGTATCTGGAACAGCCAGAAGCCAAATATATTGAGTATAGTTGGCGTCTTGGTATCACCTGCGCCATTGAAGGACTGAATGATAACCATGCCAAAACCAAAGAACACATAACCCAGGCATACATAGCGTAAACAGTCAACACCATATTCAACTACATCAGGCTGGTTGTTGAAGATAGATATGATAGGCCGTGCCAGAATAAAAAAGATGAAGGTGACTACAGCAAGAAAGATCATATTCAATTGTGCTGCCTTCCATACCGAGCGTTCGGCCCTGTCGGGTTGTTGGGCACCAAGGTTTTGGCCTACTAATGTTGCTGCTGCATTCGCCATGCCAAATGCAGGCATCAAAGTAAATATGATAACGCGTATTGCAATGGTATAGCCTGCAAGAGCATCGCTCCCAAAGCGGGATATAATACGCATCAGGAATATCCAGCTGGCTGAGTTGATAAGGAATTGGGCTGTGCCGCCTGCACTAATGCGTATCACATTCTTCATAATAAACAGATCGATACCCATGTGTTTGAGCTTTATCCTGATCATACCTTTACCTTTCACTAAATGGTATAATTGATAGCACACACCCAAGCCTCTGCCTATGGTGGTGGCAAGGGCGGCACCGGTAAGGCCTAATGCAGGTATAGGGCCCAGACCGTTGATAAGGGTAGGGCAGAGAATAATATTCAGGGTATTGGCCAGCCAAAGCGAACGCATTGCAATAGCTGCATTACCCGCACCACGAAAAATACCATTGATAAGAAACAGCAACATGATAACTATATTGCTGCCAAACATTATCTGCGTATAGTGGTAGTTATTATCTGCAAGCCTGGTGTCAGCTCCCATAAGCAGCAACACATCTTTAGCAAATATCAATCCTGCTATGCTTACCAACAGGCTAATACCCGTACCAAAATAAATGGCCTGCATAGCAGTATGTGCTGCCTCATCTGGTTTCTTTTCACCTATACGCCGTGCTACCATTGCTGTAGCAGCCATACTGATGCCTATAGCTATTGAATAAATAAGTGTTATAACTGATTCTGTTAAGCCAACAGTTGCTACAGCATCAATACCCAATTTGCTAACGAAGAATACATCAACTACTGCAAATAAAGACTCCATTAGCATTTCAAGCACCATAGGTACTGAAAGCATAAATATGGCCCGGTTGATGCTGCCTGTTGTGTATTCTGTTTCACTGCCGGTAATGGCGGTTTTTAATAAGCGTAATATATTACGGCTACGTGATGGTGCACGTTGTAACATGACAATGTTTTTTGTTTAAAGACTTAACAATAATGATAGATACACAGCATGTGTGTATTGGAAAACGAAGATGTGAGATACCTGATTAAATTCAGGCGTTAATTAGAAGATCATAGCACAGCGGTTAAACACTGCAAAATAAAGTCTTTTTATGAAATACAAATATTTTCTGTAACCAACACTTTAAATAAATAGCATGTCTATTATAGAAACCTAACTTATGAACCTACGTCTTTTACTTATCGTAGTATGCATCGGCATGCTTTCTATAAAGGTCACAGCTCAGTGCAACGACATTGTTACCATTACCACTACACCCACCGTAGTATGTAGCGGTAATGATTTTCAGATAGACGCTACAGCATTCCCCGGGGCTACCTATACATGGACAGGGCCTGCAGCTAGCGGCATTAATACTGTTACAACCTCCGGCACTACAATACATAATGCCTCAAGTGCATCGCACGACGGTACTTATACAGTTACGGTAACGCTACCTAACGGCTGCACCTACACGGTTTCTTTTGTCTTGAATGTACAAACAACACCTTCCAAACCAACAGTAACTTTTAAAAGCCCTATATGCCCCAAAGAAAATGATACCATGTATGCTAATACGTTTGGTATTGGCGGAGTAACTTTTTTTTGGTCGGGTCCTAATAGCTTTAGCTATTCATCCTCAGCTAACAGGGCGGTAGTAGAAAATATAACCCCTGCAGGTGAAGGTACTTATGAGGTTTATGCAATATCAACAGGAGGGTGTATATCTGAGACAACCTCGTTTTTTATTGATGTGCACCCCGAGGTTATTGCTGATTTCGATCCGCAATTATTTTTAGGTTGCCATAAGGACTCTGTGCGCCTAACCAATACATCAACCGGAGCATCATCTACAATATGGAGTTTTGGAGATGGTAATACAAGTACTGACTTGTCGCCTATTCATACCTATAACACGCAAGGAACTTATACAGTTACATTAATTTCAGGCAATGGTTTTTGTTTTGATACTACAGAAAGCAACATTACCTTCAATCACAGTATAACTGCCGGTTTTACCATCAATGATGACAGTGTATGCCAGGGCACCCCCATCAATTTTACCAACACATCTTCCAGTATACCTTTTGCCACCCCTACTGCTGAATGGATATTTGGTGACGGCAACACTGCTAATACCTTGAATATTGTACATGGTTACACCAATTATGGCCTCTATACAGCCGCATTAATAGCTACTGACGCGCTTGGTTGCAAAGATACTTTCGATCGCCCGATCTTAGTCGATTCTGCCGGGTCTATTGCTTTTACAACCTCAGCTAAAGAAGTATGCCCGGGCATAGGCATACATTTCAAAGGCACATTTATGGAATGGCAAAGTAAAGGAGCCACTTGGGATATGGGCGATGGTAATATTCTTGACGGGCTAAGCGAGCATACCTATACGTTTTACGAGGAGGGTATATACGCTGTAAAATACATGGCCCAATACCGGATATGCCCGGCTGTGCAATACACAGAAAACATAGTGGTAAAACCCCAACCTAAAATAAATCTGGGGCCGGATACTGATATATGTCCTAATGGTAAACCCGTTACTTTGAAAGACAGGATCAATGAAAATAATAGCAAAGCTAAATGGCAATGGAACGATGAATCGCATGCTACTACCTCGGGCGTAACAATAAGACATGCAGGCAGCTATGCTGCTACTGTAGAAATAGATGGATGCTCATCGACTGATACCGTAATAGTGAGTAATAATTGTTTCCTGAACATACCCAATGCTTTTTCACCCAATGGTGATGGGTATGACGACTATTTTCTTCCTCGCCAGTTTCTTGCTAAAGGCGTTACCTCTTTTGAAATGAACATATTCAACAGGTGGGGGCAACAGATATTTGTTACAAACAGTACTAATGGCAGAGGGTGGGATGGTACCTATAACAATGTGGTGCAACCTATGGGTGTTTATGTGTACATCATCAATGTAGCATTTGTAAATGGCAGCCAGGAACACTACAATGGCAATTTGACCTTGCTACGCTAATGTTTTTAATAAACAGGGCCTCTCTACAAGGCTCTATTTATTGTATATATTCATTGTTCGTTCTATTCCCAGCGTAGCGAAACTCTCAATAATATCAATGCTCTTCAATATCTTATCTTTTATTATCGGTAATTCTTCATCCGTCCATTTGCCTAAAACAAAATCTACCTGCCTGCCTTTTGAAAAATTACTGCCAATACCAAACCTCAGACGTGGGTATTTATCCGTTTGGAGCATTAACTGTATATTTTTCAATCCGTTATGCCCTGCATCACTGCCTGATGGCCTTAAACGAAGGGTATCTAAAGGGAGTGCCAGGTCATCTACTATTACCAAAACATTTTCGATGGGTATTTTTTCCTTGTCCATCCAGTATTTAAGGGCTTTTCCGCTTAAGTTCATATATGTGGTAGGCTTTATCACAAAAAAATCTTTGCCTTTCCACTTACTTTTTGCCAAAAAAGCATGTCTATCTAAATTGAAGGTGCCTCCATGCTTTATAACAAAGCTATCAGCAACATCGAAACCAATATTGTGGCGTGTGCCATCATATTCAAAACCAATGTTGCCCAGCCCGACGATAAGGAATTTCATGGGTGCGAAGATAAGACGTAAGCAGATTTGCCAATATTGTTAGCAACAAAAAGATAAAAAGGTTTATAAAATAGAAAACTTAACTTTTTTTACTATTTTAGTAGCTGCGAAATAATATAATAATTTTCATAATAACTTATACTAACAACCATAAATAAATACTAAGAAATGCGTAAAATTTTATTCCTATTCACGCTTTTAGGTTTATTCACGACCCTAGCACAGGCGCAGCTAGGCCCGGTAACCCATACATCGGGCACAGCATCGTACCCTGGTAATACTATTCCTACGCATAATATTACTATTACGCGTACTGCCAGTGTTGCTTTGTCACCTATACCACAAACTATATGCGGCACAGGCCCTTATCTTGTAGGCGGTTACGGAAGGGAGGATATCAACTTTCATTTCGATAAATATGCAACTAAAGTAAAAGTAAACTTCGCTGATATTCAATCGAACGATGAAGTTGCTTTTTACATCAATGGTGTACATTATGATGTTAAGGCAAGGGATATTGGCGATAATGATGTTTGTTTACCAATAACAGCTGGTACTGGTTCGGTAAATGCTAATAACAACCTTACCTCAACCTCAGGAACACCTAGTACAACCCAGGTAATAATTGATGGTGCCCCAGGTTTGATATATGATTTTAAAGTAGAGCACAAATTCAGCAATCCTGCGGCTGGTGGCGTGCTATTCGAATTAGAATTTGATGATGACACCTGCCTGCAAAGATTAGATGCCACCAGCGATACACCTTGCTCAGGAAGAACACTTCATTTATATGGCACCGAGTTCCCCAATACAACATTTACCTGGACATTCCTTGGTACTCCTGCGTGGACTGCTAATGGCGCAAATGTAGAACGTCCTAATATTAATGCTACCGGTACAGGTAATTATGAACTAGTAGCTACAAGAGGAGCCTGCGTATATAAAGATACCGTAAATGTATTTATTCGTACAACTCCAGGTAAACCAGTTATCACTTCTCCGGTGCCCATGAAAACTTTTTGTAAAGGGGATACTGTTAAAATAAAAGGAACAGTTACTGTAGGAGGTATAGGCGGGGTTGTTTATAACTGGTTCAATGAAAACTGGGCACCTGTTTTTCACAACCTTGATACTTTAATTATCGAAGATGTACAGCCTTCTGATGAGGGTACTTATTATGAATATGCAGAAGGTATTCAGGGTTGCCGGTCAGATACATTAACCTGGAATCTTACACTGAACCCGGACGTGACCGCTCAATTTACTGTTGACCAGAAATTTGGCTGTACGGGTGATACGTTTGTGATACACAATACTTCAACCGGTGCCTCTTCTATATCCTGGTTCTTTTCACCCGCAGGTGGAACAATACTTAACCCGATAGGTGCTAATTGGGACGATAGTGCATACGTGCAGCCGTACGATAACAACAATCCCAACCCGGTAAATTATAATATTACACTTGCTGCATTTAACGGTTGTAAAGACACTGCTTTGCAGGCTGTAACCATATTTCATCCTCTAATTGATAGTTTTGATGTGGATACCGCTAAGATTTGCCAGGGTAAAATGGACATTAACTTCACTAACCGTACGTCAGCCCCAATAGCAGGTAGTAACCATGCATTCTATTGGGCATTTGGAGATGGCGATTCAAGCGATGATAAAGACGTTTCGCACTTATATACTAAAGCGGGCATATTTACACCTACTTTGTATGCAATTGACTTCCTTGGTTGTGTCGACTCATTTAAAAGAACAATCTTAGTTGATTCAACAGGTGCGATAGATTTTACTGCGTCCGACACTTCAATATGCTTAGGTAAAACCATCGCCTTCACCGGTGAATTTTCAAGACTTGGCAGCCTGACTACAGGATGGGATTTTGGAGATAATAATGGACTGACTGATACACCTAATGTAGTATATACCTACGAGCGCGCAGGTACATATAATGTAACATTTACCTTATTCAACCGTATATGTCCCGATACAGTTAAAAAGAAGAAAATTGTAGTTAAACCATATCCTTTAATAGAATTGGGCAGCGATACTGCAATGTGTCCTAATGGTGCACCTGTAAGGATTGGTGATAACCTGAACCAAGGAAATCCTAAGATCAAGTACCTATGGAATGTACAAACACAAGATGTTACAAGTTCTATACTGGTAAGGCATCCCGGTACATACTCTGTTACAGCTACTGAAGACGGATGTTCTACAACGGATAGCATATTGGTAGCTAAAAATTGCTACGTGGATATACCGAATGTATTTACGCCGGATGGTGATGGCAATAATGATTACTTCCTGCCAAGGCAATTCATGTCAAGAGGTGTACAAAGCTATACCATGACTGTATTTGACCGTTGGGGTAAGAAAATATTTGAAAGCAACAGCACCAATGGCCGTGGCTGGGATGGTAAATACAACGGTGAAATGCAACCACAAGGTGTTTATATCTACCTGATAGATGTAACCTTTGTAAACAATACTAACGAACGCTACCAGGGTAATGTAACCTTGTTGAGGTAATAACTTTCTGGTTGATGAAATAGATAAAGGGCTACAAATTTGTAGCCCTTTATCATTATAGATAATATAGAAAAAATGAAATCTTAGTTAACCAATAACAGGTTGACGCTTCTTTGCAAAATATTAAAAGCTATTTCAGCCATCAGGTTTTCTTTGTCAAGTGTAGGGTTTACTTCTGTCACCTCGAAGCAGCATATTTTATGGTTTTGCATTAGCGATGCCAAAAGGTCTTCAGCCTCACGTTCTTTAAGCCCGTTGCTCACAGGTGTACCTGTACCTCTCGATATAGAACTGTCAAGGCTATCTACATCGAAAGAAACGTATATATCATCGCAACCACTCAAGTGTAATAATGCTTGTCTTGCAACGTGCTCTACACCTTTTCTTCTTACTTCCTGTACAGGAATTACTTTTATATTGAAGCGTTTTAAAATGCTTTCTTCTTCTTTTTCATAATCGCGCAACCCTATGAATACAATATCTTCAGGATTGATTTTAGGGTTTATCTTGCCTATGTTTTTTAATTGGTTCCACAGATCTACGGTTTGTTTATCGGGTGAATGCACTTGGTTTTCCAGGTTATCGATACCCAGTGAAGCCGCTAAAGGCATACCGTGCATATTGCCCGATGGTGTAGTGTAAGGTGTATGCATATCGGCATGTGCATCTATCCAGATAACACCTAAACGATTTTTAGGTTTAGCCATTTTTATACCCGCAATAGTACCACCCGCGGTGCTATGGTCGCCGGCTAAAACAAGAGGAAACAAGCCAGACTTTAATGTATCTGATACCGATTTTGATACACGTTCGTACATTGTCAATACACCTTGTATTCTCTTGGCATAAGGCGATGCGACAGGGGCGTAAAGAAGGCTGTTTTCGTTCTCCACCTGTTCAGATGGGAAGTTGACGAAGAAATTGCTCATGAAATCGAGTGCGGCAATTCTTATTGCTTCAATACCCAAACTGGCACCACGTGTACCTGCACCTATTTCCGATCGTACTTCAATGATTTTTATATTACGCATAAGATTGTTCAAAGATATTAAAACGCCCCTGCATAGGCAAAAGGCGTATATGTTTAGAAAGGGTAGTTGATAGCAAAATTGTACACAAGGTTATCGCGTGCCCAGTTACGGTACCCAAAAAACTGGTTAGCCACCCAGCCCCCGTTGTAAGGATATGCGGGATTTTTAACAGGGAATGCCACATCGAAACGCAGCACAAAAAAACCACCAATATCAAGCCGGGCACCTGTGCCTGTGCTTATAGCAATATCTCGTCCAAGTTTATTAAATGCAAATTCCCCGCCGGGGTAGCTGGTTGATTTGTTTGCGAGCCATATATTACCTGCATCAGCAAATAAAGCACCTTTAAGCTTTATAGCACCGGCAAAAAGTTGTATTACATCAAAGCGGTACTCCCCGTTCAATTCAAGTTTTATATCGCCCGTACGGTCAATAAGATTTAATGCCTTCGATGAGTCGGAATAGCTGCCGGGCCCTAGCTGCCTGATGCGCCAGCCACGTATACTATAAGCACCACCAACAAAATATTGCTTAATATAAGGTAATACACTCGACTTATCGTAGGGCATGCCTACGCCGCCGTAGAAACGAAATGCAAACATGGATGCTGGTAAGGTAAAAAAGTGCTCAGCGTCGAAATCGATTTTTACATATTGTGCATAGTTGGTAGTGGTAGAGCCGAAAATAGATGTAAGGCCGCTCATTATACCTCCTGCTTCTTCCAGGGCAAGACGTAAATAAGAGTAGTTACGCCCAAACTTCTTCTCCTTATCGCTGAAAATGAAAGCAATATTTTCACCTTCAATAAAGGTTTGCTTATAAGTATTACGCAAAAAACTGTTATCAGCCAGCCTTTTTTTGAAGGTATCGGAGATATACGGAAGCCTGATATCATTAACAAACATTGGGGTTACTTCCCAGTTTTTTGTTTGTGTTTCACGCCATTTGTAGGTTATACTACCCGAAGTATTGATCAGGTTGAAATAGGCTACACGGTCAAGTAAATTGATACCGGCGCCCAATACAGTACGCGGTGTGGTGCGCTTGCTAAAGTTTTTAATATTAAAGGGCACCAAAAACTTTGGCATATCCAGCGAGGTATTGAACCCTGCGCTTCGCGTAAGCAACTTAAAACGGTCAATAAACCGGTTACCTACAGAGTCGTACCATAGTTCTATGCCACCACTTAGTGTCATGGTAAGCAGGTTGGCTCCCTTACCAAGATTTCTATTCCTGAAACTTACAGCAGCAGCGCTGCCTGCAGCGTAGGTGCTTCCGGTTGATCCTTCCAGATTAGTATTAAAATCAAGTTTTTTACCTGGTGTTAGAATGATAATACAGTTCAACCAATTTGCGCCATCATTTTTGGTAGTGTCTTCAAAAAGTATAATACGCGAGGTTTGAAATATCCCCAGTTCGTTCAGTTTACTAATTGTCTGATCGTAATTGCTTTGAGAGTAATATTTGTCAGGCTCAAGGAAAATATGGCGTAGCAATACTTTTTCATGCACATAATAATTATGATATCTAAAAGTAATACCCTCCATAGTTTTTTCTACCATTGTACTATCTCTCATATCATCACGCCCTACAAAATCAGGGAATACACGTACCCTGCTAACACCGTATTTTTCAAAGGCTTTCAGGTCTTCATCGGCCCTTAATATTATACGAATGTTCAACGTGGGTTTTTTACTGTTCCTCTTCTGAAAAGTGATTAGGTTCAGCGTTGTTTCAAAAGGGTTTTCTACATCACGTGCATAATTGTCTGTAAGTGTATCCAATTCAAACGTCACGTTATCATTACTGAATTTATAGTAACCATAGTCGCGCAATACGGAAGTAATACGGCTTTGCTCTTCCTGCAATAAAGGATAAGAGAATTCAGCCTTTTTTTTCAGCTTGGTTTCACTGAAATTATCGCGCAATATACCAGCTATGGTACTATCAGGCACATCGGTAGTTACTTCATTTATCAGGTAGTTGGTGTTAGTGTTTACTTTATAAGTAACGTATGCCTTCTTGCGTCTGAAAACTGTAGTGTCAGTAACCTCTGAATAAAAATAACCTTGCTGAAAAAGATAACCTCTTATGTTTATCGCCGTCTTTTGTTTGGATGCGCTATCGTATATAACAGGTCTTTCTACCGTTTTCGATTTCAGTTGAAAGTTGTTCGTATCTTTTTGATATTTCTCGTAACGGTTGTTATAGAGCCATACTTTATAAGGTATAAAACCCAGGAAATAGGTATTAGGCTTTTGGGCTATCAAGCCTTCAAGATTATCCTTAAGTTCTCCTTTCTTGGTTATCGACTTATCTGACTTCAGCTTTACGGTGTTCGACCTCAATAGGTATTCACCTTCTTTTAAGTGCCGGGTAGTATTACAGCCAACAGAACCAATAAGCAAGATTGTGCATGCAATTAGTAAAACAAATCCGTTTCTTCTGTGGCTCATGTATGCGGTTAGTGCAATTAATTTTAGCTTTGCGGCAATATGTTGTCCAAGGCGCAAAATAAATATATTCGGTCGTTATCGCAGCAAAAGTACCGTAAAGAATACAATGTATTTGTAGCCGAGGGCGATAAAATAGCCATGGAGTGGCTTAGCTCAGATGCAGATATAAAAATGATTGTTGGCCTGCAGCAATGGGTAGCCACACATAAAGCGTCAATAGCCAGGCATCCTGAAGCTACAGTACATATAGTTGAGCCCCATATATTGGAGGCTATATCTATGCTGAAAACTCCCAATATGGTGTTGTTGGTAATAGCTATGCCTGCTATAAAAAGTTTGAATGATTTTAAATGGTGCCTGGCTTTGGATGATATACAGGATCCCGGCAACATGGGCACCATTATCCGCATAGCCGATTGGTTTGGCTGGGAACAAATAGTATGCTCACCGGGATGTGTGGATGTGTACAATTCAAAAGTAGTTCAATCGGCCATGGGAGGCCATCTCAGGGTAAATATCATTACAGAAGAGTTGGGTACTTACCTCGCACAAGCAAATAAGCCCATATTTGCTGCAGCGCTCGATGGTGATAATATTTACAATGTACCTAAACCTGATGGTGGTATATTAATAATAGGCAATGAATCGAACGGTATATCGCCAGATATTATGAAAATAGCAACTCAACGGGTAACTATACCCAGGTTGGGTGGGGCAGAGTCATTGAATGCGGGTGTATCTGCGGGCATATTATGTGCGCTCTTATCTGTCCAATAGTTTTTTGAGAAAACCTTAAGGTTTGTTGGCATATCTATTGTATTTGTAACACATATCTCATTGCAATGAATAAGCTGCTGGTTTTATTGGTTACCATACTTACACTCTCTAACGATAGTTTTGCAGCCAGGCGTAAATGTGTGCTTAAAATAGAGTTAAGCGACCGTTCACCCATTACCGTAGCTATAGATAATCGCGACTACAAAAAAGTAGGCACATCAATGACCTTTGGCGATCTGCCAACCGGAAGGCACTACCTAAGGATATATGAATACAAAGAATATAAAGATGGTGATGGTGGCCACGCAAAGCTTATTTATACAGGCTCTGTAAAACTGAAAAAGAATACAATAACCAGTTGTGTTGTATATCCTGATAATGGCGAAATGGTGGTTACGCAAAATATGATGAGCGATGTGCCGCAGGCAAATAATAGCGCTGCCGGCACATTATCTGCACAGGAAACAACTGTACTGGGTAATGAAGTAAAGGCGAAGGTGACCGATATTGATAAAATGAAGTTGGTACAAACGAAGCTGGCCAGGGAAACATATACTACAGCACAGGTGCGCGAAATGCTGCCCTGGTTCAATTTTGAAGAAAGCAGGCTGGAGTTTGCCAAGTGGGCTTATAACAATGCCATAGATAAAAATAACTACCACGACATAGTTAATGACCTAGACTATGAAGCTTCAGTAAAAGATTTTGAATCATTTCTTTCAGCCGCGCGCTGATAGTGGTCTAACTTATATACACGGTTGTACACAAAGCCGGTAAGGCAGCCAATAATAGCACCCAGCAAACCTCCGCACAATATATCCAAAGGGTAGTGCACGCCCACATATATTTGCGCATAACCTACAAGAAAAGCCCAGGTAAGGGCTATGAGCCAAATACGTTTAACCACTCTCTGTAATGAAACGGCCGAAAAAACAGCCAGGCCAAAATGATTGGCAGCATGCGAAGACGGAAAACTATACCCGCCGCCGCAGGGTACTATATTATGCATAAAAGTAGCCAGGTATGGGTTATTGCAAGGGCGCACCCTCTGAAAAACCGGTTTGAGTATCGCTGCGCTTATATGGTCGCTAAGGGCAAAGGTTAGTATGAAGAAAACACACCACATCCAGCCTTTGCGTTTAAAGTTGCTGGTCATAAACAGCAGCAGGAAAAGATAAAGAGGCGCCCAGGTCCATTGGTTACGGAAAAACGGTATTACAGCATCTAAAAAATCATTGTGCCATACCGTATTCAGGTAGTACCATACTTTATAATCCCAATATATCAGCTCATCTTTTAGCGGCATACTGTTATTTCTTAAATATCATCACCAGCCTGGGCGATGTGTCTTTATTATATGGATTAAGAGCATAATCGCCAAAAGTTTCTATCAGTTCCAGTCCGGCAACTTTAAACATATCAATAAAATCGCTTAAAGTAAAAGCTGCGACACTTTCTGTGTATTGCTTGCCTTTTTGGTCTGCATCTACAAACGATATTTCCTTTATAATGTGTTTGCGTTCTATATGCCGCTTTATATGAAACGTATAGCTTCCTCTCTGCACGGTATCTTTTGGCACCAGATTACTTATTACCTGGTGTGTGTTCAGGTAATCAATTACTAAAATGCCTCCTTTTCTCAATGCAGCTGCAAAAGACTTAGCGGCCAGTTGATGATCGCGATCGTGCGCGAAATATCCAAAACTGGTAAAAAAATTGAAGGCGTAGTTGAAGTAGTTAATATAGAAAGGCATGCGCATGTCGTGTACATGAAAATGCAGGTGCTCGTTTTCGTAAGCTTTGGCCTTTTCAATGCTCAGGTGCGATAGGTCAATGCCTGTTACGTCATATCCATGCTCTGCCAGCTGTACTGCATGCCGGCCTTCCCCACATGCTATATCCAGCATACGGCAATCTTCAGCAGGTTTCAAGTGCTCAAGAAGATTCTCTATGAAATTCTGCGCTTCCTGCTCATCCCTGTTTTGATACAGGATATGATAGTAAGGAGATCCAAACCAACTTTCAAACCAATCGGGCTGTTGCATAAGTACTTTCTTCACCGCAAAAATAGCGGTTCGAAAACAAAAACTTAATATAGTTGTTGAAGGGAGCAAACTAAGAGGTAAGGTTTTACAGCTTAAAACCTATCTTTGCAGCCTATTTCCAGAAAGATGAACATTAGTTTACGCCGTTTTTTAGTTTTTTACCGACTGTATATAGCTGTTGCGCTTGTTGCGCTGGGTATATGGATAGGTATATCCGTTACCTGGTGGATCGGCTGGCTACCTATACTCATTGCTTTGATAACAGTTGCAGTACATTTTATGCTGGGCCCAATGACCCTGATACAAGGCTATGTAGAGGCGGGCGATATGGAAGGCGCACAAAAACTGATGGACAGGGTGAAATATCCTAATTTATTATACAAGCCCGTACGTTCATCATACTACATGCTGAGGGCTAACCTGTCTACCATGTCAAACGACCTTGACAAAGCAGAAGCAGACCTGAAGAAAGGGTTGGAATCGGGCATGCCTGAAAAAGAATACGAGGGTAGTGCATACCTGCAATTAGGCTCTATAGCTTACCAAAAAGGGAATATAAAAGAGGCTTATGAATATCTGCGTAAAGCAGTGAAAATAGGCTTGCCGGATAAGGATAATGCAGCAACTGCTTATTTGCAAATGTCCGCTATCTGTATGCAAAGGCGCGATTTCAAAAGCGCAAAAATGTATTTTGCTAAAGCAAAATCGTTTAAGCCTACCAACAAGCAAGTGGTTGATCAGCTAACTGAAATGGGCAAGTATATGTCTCGCATTCCGGGATAATCAATTATTTAGCTCTTATAAATATTTGCGTGTAGAAGAGTGTGCCGTTGCGGCCCTTTGCTATCCCAATACCTGTATAGTTATAGTTACCTAATATGTTTTTGCGGTGGCCTGCGCTGTTGATCCACATCTTTACTACTTGTTCTGCTGTTTCAGCACCATAAGCTACGTTCTCTGCGCCACCTGTTGATCCTGGTATCGATTTCATGAGATAGTCAAGCCTGTTATCGAAACCACTGTGCCCAAAACCTACCTTGCGGCTGGCCATATTCCTGCTGTGTTTATCAGCACTATTTTCTATGATACTCTTTCCTGTAAGCGGTGCTAAATGTTTCTTCGCCCTGTACTTATTGATCAGTACAAGTATTTCTTTCTCCATACTGCCGGCAAAAGCCGGGTTGTAAGTTGAAAATAATAGCGAGGCAAACAGCAATGTGGTAAAGACGATTTTAAGTCGCATACAATTCTCTTTACCTTACAAATTCAAAACCTATGCCATGCTATCCTGAACCGGCGCTCTATAGCCAATTCTGTGTCCTATTGTAGCAAACATTAACATATACAGGTAGCAAGGTATCATTATCCAGAATGCAAGTTGCAGATTGCCTTTGTACAATACACCAAGATTACCATATATGTAGGGTATAATGGCCCCACCGGCTATACCCATTATTAATAGTGCGGAACCGATTTTAGTATGTCTTCCTAATCCTTTAATTGACATCGGCCAAATGGCGGGCCACATAGTAGCATGTGTAAAGCCAAGCAATGCCAGCATCAGGATAGATACTTTACCTGTGGTGAATAACACGCCGAATATGAGCAGCAGACTAAGTATAAGCATAATGCGCAACAAGGCTTCCTGCGAAAGTACTTTTGGAGTAAGAAATACTCCTGCAAAATAACCCGCCACCATAAACGCTAAGGTTAATGATGTTAAGTACTTGGCATATTCAATAGGTACATCCAGGTATGAGCCATAGTTAATAATGTAATCTCCTGCCAGCACTTCCACACCCACATAAGTGAAGATGGCAAAAGCACCCAGGAACAAATACGTATAGCTACTTAACGGACGGTTATCAGCGGGTGCTATTGCTGCATCAGGCTTGTTCTCATCATCGCGTATATCGGGCAGGGAAGAGTAGCGTATCAATATTGCGACAAGTAGTAGTACTATAGTCAATACTATATATGGAGTGATGATGCGGTTAGCCAGTTCAGTTAAGATGATGTCTTTATCAACACCGGCAGCAGTAGCATCCAGTTGCTTGTTCAAACTATCCATATTGCTGAGTAGTATGGTACCCACTACTATCGGGCTCAGGAAGCCAGCCGCTTTATTGCAGATACCCATCAGGCTGATACGTTTTGCTGCGCTTTCAATGGGGCCAATGATAGTAACATACGGATTAGATGCAGTCTGCAGTATTGATAAACCAAGGCCCTGTATGAATAGGCCTGTTAAGAACAAAGGATAGCTGCGTTGCATAGCCGCAGGAATAAAGATGATACAGCCTATGGCCATAACTACCAGGCCTAAGCTCATACCGTTCTTAAAGCCTGTCTTCTTCAGTATCGCTGAAGATGGTATCGCCATTACAAAGTAGGATATGAAGAAGGCAAACGTAACCAAAGATGCCTGCCTGATATTTAGTTGGCATGTGGTTTTGAGGAACGGTATCAACGTACCGTTCAACCAGGTTATAAACCCGAAGATGAAGAACAGGCAGCCGATAAGTATGAGTGATGTGCTATAAGACTTCTTAGTATCCTGGTGCATGCAGACTTAGTTGTATGGCCGAATATACATCAAATGAAGATAAGTGGTAGCATAGGCTTTATGGCACGATACTATGTTGTATTTTACAGCGTAAACAGTTAGCAATACATGGCACAGGAATATGCATTGGGCATCGATATAGGCGGTACTAACACCACGTTCGGCCTGGTTGATAAACGTGGCAACATCATAAGTAAAGGACACTTGTCAACAACGGGTAATACAGTTGGCCAGTATATTGAGGCATTGAGGAATGCTGTACAGCCTGCTATCGACGAAGTAGGTGAGCGGCACATCATTGGTGTAGGTGTAGGCGCACCCAATGCTAACTTCTATACAGGTGAAGTAGCCAATGCCGCTAACCTGCCCTGGAAAGGTGTGATACCTTTTGCTAAGCTGCTTAGTGAAGCGCTTAACCTTAAGGTGACTATAACCAACGATGCTAATGCAGCTGCTTTAGGGGAGATGATGTACGGCGCTGCAAAGGGTATGCGCGATTTCATTGTAGTTACCTTAGGTACAGGTGTTGGTAGTGGCTTCGTAGTGAATGGACAACTGCTATACGGCCATGATGGCTTTGCCGGTGAACTGGGACATGTTATAGCGATACGCAACGGCCGTGAATGTGGTTGTGGCCGTAAGGGTTGTGTAGAGCGGTACAGCTCAGCAACAGGCATTGTGATAACGGCTGAAGAGTGGCTTACAGATCGCAAAGACGAGAGCATCCTTCGTAGCCATTCCGGTAAGCTTACAGCCAAAGCCATCAACGATGCTGCTGAACAAGGCGATGCACTGGCCCTGGAGATATTCGAGTACACAGGCCGAATACTGGGTGAAACACTTGCCGATATAGTAGCTATCACATCGCCGCAGGCTATCATCTTCTTTGGAGGGTTAGCAAAGGCGGGCAAGCTGATATTGGATCCTATAGGTAAACACATGGAGGCAAACCTGCTCAGCATCTACAAGAACAAGATAGCCATCCTTCCATCCGACCTGCCGGATACCGATGCGGCCATACTGGGAGCCAGTGCCCTGGCCTGGTAGCAAAAGCTAGCCCCACGATGAACATCGCGGGGCATCTAAGCTATAAAACCAAACACACCTTCTTTATACTATCTTCTGCCACGTTCCACATTACCTCTTGCAGGTTGTGCTGAGGGTTGTGCACGCTGTACAGGTGCAGATTGCGGCCTCGATTGCATTTGTCTTTGTTCAAATCCACGGTTCTGTTGCACAGGTTGCGAACGTTGTACCGGCTGTGCCTGCCTTTGTTCGAAGGACCTGTTCTGCTGCCTTTCCATACGTTGTACAGGTTGCTCCTGGCGCTGTTGTCCGAAGCTTCTCTGCTGGGTTGCCTGTTGTTCCTGCACTTGGCGTTGACGCTCGAAATTGCGTTGCCTTTCTACTTGCTGCGATTGCTGGCGTTGTTCAAACCCCCTTTGTTGCTGTGCAGGCTCTACTTGTCTTTCCCACGTCTGCTGCCTTCTTTGTTCTATACTTTGTTGCTGGCCGGGGCGCTGACGTTCAATCCTCTGTGCATTTGCCTGCTCCATTTGCCGGCTTGCATTGTTTTGCTGTACGGGTTTCCGTTGCATTTGTAGTTGGTTCCCCCTGTTACCTGCTACCTGATCGTTACGGCCATTGGTTGTGGGCATTTTCAGGCTATTACCCCTTAATGCATTTTGGCGTGCTACCGTAGCCTGTGCAGGGCGTTCGTTGGAGTGTGCATTTCGTATAGACGGGCGGTACATATTGATGGTATTGCTATTACGCACCGTAGTACGGCCCGGCTGGTTTACATTGTTGATGCGGTATGTATTAGGACGTTGTCCTGTACGTCTTTGGTACTCATCGCTGCGTGGGCCCGATACATAAGTTCTATTATTATAGTTATATGTATTGTTTATAATCGTTGTATTATTAATAATGGTAGTATTATAACGTGGGCCTCTATAGTACTCGCGGAAGCGCGGGCTATATATCCTGTTGCATGGTACAAATGTCCACCAGTTGTTAGGTACGTAGTAGTTAGGGCCAAACGATATGTTGATGTTTATACCAGGGCCCATTGGTGCCCAGCCATAATAACCGCCACCGTCGCGCCAGGTAACCCATGCCGGGCCCCATTCCGTATCTGGTATCCATATCCAGCCATAGTAATCATCGTAAGCCCAGCGACCATAGTGATATGGCGCCCAGCCCCACTGATAGTCCGATACCCAAGTGTTACCATACTCTGTCATTGCCCAACGGCCACCTGAATAATAAGGACGAAAGTCCCTGCCTACACCTCTTGGTGTCCATACATAACCATAGCTGGGCGATTGTATCCAGCTACCGTACGGTGCCAACTGATCGTAGAACATTTGGAACGAAACCGATACGCCCGGTTGTGCTTTTGCTTCTTTTAGTGGGGCAATTACCAGCACCGTAGCAAACAGCACCGCCAGCCCTACCCATAGTTTCTTCCAGTTTCTCATTTTAGTTTCTGTTTTTATGTTTGCAATATTTGTTAGACGTACTGCACACATCATAGTTTAATCCAAAACAGAGACCCCTTTTAGCTAAAAGAATGTTAAAGCACTGACTATCAAACTAATTTATGATTTGCCATAAGTAATACGATAGATGCAATTAGCATAATCATCAGAAACCAGCAGCGAACCATCATTCAATTGCAACACATCGACCGGGCGACCCCATGCCTTGCCATTCTTCAACCAGCCATCGGCAAACACTTCGTAACCTGTTACGTTATTACCATCCAGTTTCGCCATCATAACACGGTAGCCAATAGGTTCAGAACGGTTCCATGAGCCATGTTCAGCAATAAATACCTGGTTTTTGTATTGTGCCGGGAACATATTGCCTGTATAGAACTTCATACCCAGAGCTGCACCATGCGGGCTAAGCTTAGCGACAGGTGGTGTGAATTCGCTGCAAGTATGGCCTTTACCATATTCAGGATCTAAAGTTTCACCTGCATGACAATAAGGATAGCCAAAATGCATACCCGCCCGCGGCGCTATATTCAGCTCATCGGGTGGGGTGTTCTCGCCCATTTCATCGCGGCCGTTTTCAGTAAACCATAATGCGCCCGTTTGCGGATGCCATGCAAAGCCTACACTATTGCGAATGCCATTGGCATATACTTCAAAGTCAGAGCCATCAGGGTTCATACGTGTGATGGATGCATAGCGCTTATCTTTTTCAGCATCGTTGCAGATATTGCAAGGTGCACCAACAGGCACATATAGTTTACCGTCGGGCCCAAAAGCTATATACTTCCAGCCGTGGTGTTTATCGGAAGGAAAATTATCACTTACCAATACAGGTTTAGGCGGGTTAGCCAACGAAGATTCTATATTATCGAAACGCCATATTTTATCCACTTCGGCTACGTACAATGCACCATTGCGAAAGGCTACACCATTGGGCATATTCAAGCCATCTGCAATGGTATATTTCTTTTCAGCCACGCCGTCGTTATCCTCATCAACCAGGGCATATACTTTCTTACCCTGGCGGTTGCCCACAAATAGGGTACCCTTATCGCCCATACACAGCGAGCGGGCATTGTCTATATTATCGGCGTATATGCTTACTGTAAAACCTTGTGGTACATGAATATCGTTGAGCCTGGGGTCGGTAACCTTGGTCAATGCTTTATTCTTACAACCTGCACCTGCCAGTGTTATGGTTACTAATATTGGGATGAGATAGTATTTGATATTCATGGTTTAAATATTTTAAATTGGTGATAATAATAACATGCCCATAAGTATTATTATTTTATTGTTTCGTTGTTCAATTTTGTTGAAAAATGAAAAAATAAAAAAATTTCATGTGCGACAGTTGGTGGCTGGAAAGCATGTGGCGTGTGCTTTTGACGGAATAAATGCCGCATGGCTGATTTTCTAAGACTTAGCAAAACTGAACAACGTATCTGATTAATTTTAAATGAACAATAAAAGAACATAAAATACTGACAACCAACAGTATTAATTATTTGGCATCAATAATAGCAAAAATACGCTAATTAAAATTATTTTCAAATTAACTTTTATTAGTATAATAATAGATCAATTTTCTATTTTTGAAGCCACATACAATTCATCATGCAATCGTTATTAATACTACACGGCGCAATAGGCGCCAAAGACCAGTTTGAACCACTGCGCAAATTGCTGGAAGGAAAATATGATCTTCATACACTTGATTTTTCAGGACACGGACAAAAAGACTTTGCAGATGAGCCGTATTCGATACCCATGTTTGCTGATGAAGTGCTGCAATATGTAAATGACCATAACCTGCAACAGGTTTCAATATTCGGTTATAGCATGGGTGGTTATGTTGCAATGTACCTGGCTAAGAACCATCCTGATAAAGTGAATAGAATTGTGACCCTGGCTACCAAGTTTCATTGGGATGAAGCCACTGCGCAAAAAGAAGCACAAATGCTGGATGCTGACAAGATAGAAGCAAAAGTACCCGCCTTTGCAGCGGCTTTAGAGAGACGCCATGCACCTAAGCCCTGGAAAGAAGTAATGAGCCGTACCAAAGAAATGTTAAAGGCTTTGGGCGAACAAAATGCATTGCAGCCGGATGATTATGCTAGCATACAAACCCCAACATTGATAATGCTGGGCGATAAAGATAAAATGGTGGGCCTGGAAGAAACCGTAGCAGTTTATAAGAAGCTACCTGTTGCCGAAATGGCGATGCTGCCTGCTACACAACACCCTATAGAACAAGCTAACCTACCTGTATTGACTTATTTTATCAACTATTTTCTGAAATAGTTTTTTTATGACTGTAACCAGATTGTTAGTCATATTATTAATATGTGGAGTTTTATATGGAGGAATATACTTTGGAGGTATGCTTCTTCTGGGAAACTCATTAACGAAAGGTGAAAGGTTATCTGATGCTGAGCGGAAGATGGTAGAACGATTGGAAAATAAGTATAATTGCGATGTTAGGATAAGGCATGATTCCAAAGCTATAGATCCTGAAACTGAAGATAGTACCATTTATGTATTCATTGATTGGATAGCGAAAGGGAAGGAACTAAAAGACAGTACGCACAATGTTGCTATACAACCTGATAGCAGTATAATCCAGTTTTCCACAAGTATTGCAAAGGAGCTATTGAATATTGTGCCTCATAAAACGTATTACAGAAGCATAAGTGTATTGCTTCAGGATATCTATACATATAATGGCACTATTGAAGGAATATACCGCGATGTTAGATTGAAACATACACTTATAGATGGAGAAATGTACCTGGTTGGTTTTGATAAACGAGAACATAGTCATTAGTCAGTGAGTAGAGTAGGCTCAGATACCAGTTTTGCCTTTATATGTTTCAGGTTGGCCACAATGATAATGCTGATAATGACCAGCAGGAACCAGGAGGTCAATTTGCCTAAGCCTACCAAACGCCAGTGGTGCTTTTGATTGGGATACTGCCAGGCACCAAAAAAGGTAGATACATTCTCAGCTATCCAGATAAAAAAACCTATCAGCAAAAAAGATGTGATGATATTCATCTTATACAGCTTTTCATTTACATAAAAAGTAACATAAGAGCGCCTGAAGAAGATAAACAACGATGCGATGATATACCAACGCAGATCGATAAAATAGTGATGCACAAAGAAATTGAGATAGATAACTGCAGCTATACTGAAAGTAATGTATTTGGGCGGCCAGTTGTGAAAACTGAGGTTGAAGCGCCGCCATGCCTGGCAAATATAGCTGGCGACACTTGCGTACATAAAGCCGCTATATAAAGGTACACCGCCAATTTTGGTGTAGGCAAATTCAGGATATGCCCAGGAGCCATGATTCACTTTAAACAGTTCCAGCATCAGGCCGATGATATGGAACAGCGAAATGACCTTTACCTCATCAATAGTTTCCAGCTTGAAATAAACCATTAAAACCTGCGCCGCAATACAGATTATCAATATCACATCGTACCGGTAAGGTACATGCAGCCATTTAGTTAGGGCCAGCGATGCAAATATGATAACTGGGAACACACAACATAAAGCTTGCTTATAGCCAAACGTAAGCAACTGGCGCAGGAAATGGATCATATAAAGACGGGCTTGCAGGTTGGATAGCAAAATATATTCCGCATTTGTTTTTTATGGCCGATTAACACAAGTTTAACGGCATTTTGCAGCCCAAAGGTTTTTGTTTGGCGGCTTCTAATCTTGAGGGGTTTCCATTACCTTTGGCAACAATATTTGTAGCGTTTTCATGAAAAAAAATATAGCCTTATTGGCGGGCGGGTATTCCGGAGAGTATGTAATATCTATACAAACAGCGGAAACAATAGAAAAGAACCTGGACAAGGAACTTTATAATATTTATAAAATAATAATAACCCGCGAAGGCTGGTGGTATGAAACTGCAGAAGGAAGAATAAATGTTGACAAAAATGATTTTTCGCTTACAATAGGAGGTGAAAAGATAAAGTTTGATGCTGCTTTTATAGCCATACACGGCACGCCGGGGGAAGACGGCAGAATACAGGGATACCTGGATATGCTGGAAGTACCGTATAATACCTGTAACGCAATTGTATCGGCACTTACCTTCAACAAGAGCTACTGCAATAAAGTAGTGAAGGATATGAACCTGGTAAACATATCCAACTCGGCACACCTGATATATGGCGAGCCGTATTCGGTAGGCGCTATACTGGAGCAACTGAAGCTGCCTATGTTCGTAAAGCCCAACGAAAGCGGATCGAGCCTGGGGGTGAGCAAAGTAAAATCGGTGGAAGATCTTTTGCCGGCTATACTGAAAGCTTTTAAAGAAGATAAGCAGGTACTGGTGGAAGAATTTATTGAGGGGAGGGAGCTGACCATAGGCGTATATAAAGTAAACGGGAAACTACACACCCTGCCTGCTACCGAGATAGTGAGCAAAAACGAGTTTTTCGACTACGAAGCAAAATATACACCTGGTGTAACCAGCGAAATAACACCGGCACCTATAAAGGACAGCATCAGGGAGCAATTGGAAACAAAGGCATCGAACATATACAGGTATTTGAACTGCAGGGGTATAGTGCGTATGGATTTTATACTGCAAAAGGGAACGGATAAACTATACTTCCTTGAGGTGAATACCATGCCGGGGCAAAGCGAAAACAGTATTGTACCGCAACAAGTACACGCTGCGGGTATCAGCCTGAAAGATTTTTATGGCTCGCTGATAGAAGATACGTTGAACCAGCAAACTGCCTAATTTTAGTATTGTACGTTTTTAAGAGATATGCGCAAAAGATCGTTCGCTTTTAACCTGATAATTGTATTGGCCCTATGTGCGGGGCTATATATACTGTTTTTTGCCGGCCTTGGTGTGATAACCAGGCACGGCAGTGAAGCCAGGGTGCCCGGTGTTACAGGTAAAACTATAGGCCAGGCTGCACAGCAACTGGAAACCATGGGTTTTGAAGTAGATGTAGATTCGGCCTACGACCCCAAGCACAAACCGTTTGTGGTCTTATCGCAAATACCCGATTTCAATTCGGTAGTAAAAAGAGGACGTACCATTTTTCTTACCATCAACAAAACACAGGCGCCAAGCATACCCATGCCCAACCTGCTGAACCTATCGTTCAGAAGTGCGGAGATGATCCTGAAAAGTAATAAACTGGTTTTGGGAGACACTACCTATAAACCTGATATAGCTAAAGGCGCC
>CAMLFX010000045.1 GCA_946479435.1 uncultured Sphingobacteriales bacterium
AGGCACAATCATGTTTAGACCTAAAATCATTGATACTTTAAAGAACTATAATAAGGATCTTTTTATCAAGGACCTAATTGCGGGTATCATAGTTGGTATCGTCGCGCTTCCACTGGCCATCGCTTTTGGAATAGCTTCAGGCGTTTCGCCGGAAAAAGGATTATTTACTGCGGTAATTGCAGGTTTTATCATATCGGCTTTCGGAGGCAGCAGGGTGCAGATAGGTGGCCCTACCGGTGCATTTATAGTAATTGTGTATGGCATTGTGCAGCAATTTGGCGTACAGGGTTTAGTTATCGCAACGTTTATGGCGGGCATCATGCTAGTGATAATGGGGATAGCAAAATTGGGCAACGCAATACAATATATTCCTTATCCTTTGATAGTTGGCTTTACTTCAGGCATCGCGGTCATCATTTTTTCATCTCAATTAAAAGATCTGCTGGGCCTACAGATGGGCGCGGTACCTGCAGATTTCGTAGAGAAATGGAAAAGATATAGCCAGCATATCTCTTCATTGAATATTTACGCACTCGTTATAGGCGTATCAACCATATTAATTATGGGGTTATGGCAAAAGATTACACATAAGATACCGGGATCCCTGGTTGCTATTATAATAACTACGCTAGCTGTTTATATGTTAGATCTACCTGTGGAAACTATTGGTAGCCATTTCGGATCCATATCAGCAAAATTCCCACTACCTGCTGTTCCCGCTATTGATTTCAGCAGCCTGCAACAATTAATACTGCCGGCATTTACTATTACCCTACTTGGTGGTATTGAATCTTTATTATCTGCAGTAGTAGCAGACGGTATGACCGGTGGTAACCACAGGTCAAATACAGAGCTTATTGCCCAGGGTATTGCAAATATGGGTGTTGCTATTTTTGGTGGTATCCCGGCAACCGGTGCTATCGCCAGAACCGCGACGAATGTAAAAAATGGCGGTAGAACACCTGTGGCAGGAATCATTCATGCGCTTACGCTGCTGGTCATCATATTATTCGTTGGTAAGCTGGCAGCGTTGATACCGATGGCTTCGCTGGCAGGCATCCTGATCACTGTTGCCTATAACATGAGCGAGTGGGAAAGTTTCCGGTCTGTATTAAAAGGCTCTAAAAGCGATGCGGCTGTACTGATATGTACATTCTTATTAACGGTATTTGTCGATCTGACCGTAGCGATTGAGATCGGTATCGTTTTGGCAGCTTTTCTTTTTATACAAAAGATGATGCGATCAAGTTCGGTAACACAAGTAAAATATCCGGAAGAAGTAATGGATGAAGAGCTACTAACCGGGTATAATCTGCCTAAAGGCGTAGATGTTTTTGAAATAAATGGGCCCATGTTTTTTGGTGCAGCCTATAAATTCAAACAGGCCATGCAGGTGATCGAGGAGTCTGCTAAAGTGCTGATTGTCCGCATGCGCCATGTACCTGTTATTGATGCAACTGGCATACAGGTTTTAAGAGAAGTAAATAAGGCACTCAAAAACAGGGGAACAAAACTAATCCTCTCAGAAGTAAATAATGACCAGGTACTCAATGAACTAATTAAAGCGCGGCTCTCCTTCCAAATTGGTAAAGCAAATATTACCGACAGTTTTGATAAAGCTATAAAAAGAAGTAACGATCTTTTGGCTTGAGGAAAGGGTGGGGGTTGGGTTAGATAAGGATGTCTACACATCCTGGGTAGAAACGATAAAGTGGCGTGGTGAATAATCTTACTCAACCAATCTTCAGTGTAATAAAATAATTTTAAAAAATATCCCTGTTAACTTTTACAGTTAACAGGGATATTGAATTGTGCAGCGTGCATTATATTATTTCCATCCGCCACCTAGTGCCTGGTAAATATTTACCAAAGCATTCATTTGCTGCTTTTTAGTTTCAATCAATTCAAATTTTGCTTCCAGTCCATCACGTTGTGTCAATAATACTTCCATATAATCTGCCCTAGCTGAGCGGAACAGTTCATTTGAAATATTGATAGATTGAGTCAACGCATCTACCTGCTGCGATTTTAAATCGTAGCTTTTTTTCAGGTTGTTGATCTTTGATAACTGGTTGGCAACTTCTATATAAGCGTTCAATAGCGTACGTTCATAATTATAGATAGCTTGAATTTGCTTTGCGTTGGCGCTGTAATAAGTAGCCTTTATTGAATTTCTATTTACTAATGGCGCTACAAGATCGCCGGCTAAGGAATATAATAAAGATTCCGGCGATTTTATAAGGTACGACGGATCAAAAGCCTGGTAGCCAATAGATGCTGAAATGCCAAGCGATGGGTAGAACCTCGCCCTTGCAACTTTTACATCAAGTTTCGCCGCTGCTAAATCTTGCTCTGCCTGCCTGATATCGGGGCGGTTAGCCAATAGTTGCGATGGTAGGCCGGCATAAATTGTTTGAGGAACAATGTTCTCAAAATCACGATTGTTCCTCGCTATTGGCTGAGGATAACGGCCTAAAAGGAAGTTGATCCTGTTTTCAGTCTCCGTTATTCTCTGTTGAATATCATACTGGAGGCTACGTGTATTAAGAACTTGTGCTTCAAAACGGCGTACAGCAAGTTCAGTAACTCGTGCAGCTTCCTTTTGCAGCCTTACAATTTTTAAAGCATTGTTTTGTATCTCAATATTTTGCTTTACAATATCCAATTGGTTATCTAATGCAAGTAATTCATAGTAAGAATTTGCTATTTCAGAAACTAATGTAGTTACCATGAAATTTTTACCTTCAACACTGGAGAGATACCTGGATACTGCTGCTTTTTTAGCATTGCGCAATTTATGCCATATATCCACCTCCCATGTGGCATTCAGCGCCAACATGTAGTCTGGCAGAGGCTCTGGTGTTTCTGTTCCGGGCTTAATTTCGGTAGTGGCTTCTGATGCGCCGATATTTGTATATCTGCCTACCTTGTCAACCCCGGCACCTGCCCTTACACCTACGTATGGTAAGTACTCGCCTTTCCTTGCCCGTATCTCGTTGCGGCTAATTTCAATCTCTTGCAGAGTGATGTTTAACTCCTGATTGTTTCTTAACGCAGTATCAATAAGGGCATTCAGGTATGGATCTGAAAAATAATTTTTCCGGTTCAGCAAGGCTGTATTGGTTGTATCCTGCGAATTGGTATTAGCATAAGCGGCAGGTACATTTTTAGTTACAGTTTTTTTATCTAAAGCAGGTGTTTTACATGCACTGTATACAAGAGAAATACATGCTATTCCCAAACACTTATATATCTTGTTCCTGATCATTACTGTCGTTTTTTTGTGTTAATGGATTTTCATCTTCACCTGAGGCCTTAAAAAGCTTAAGTTTTAGTCTCAGCTTTTTCTTCTTCTTTCTACTTTGTGTAAAGTCTTCAGTTAAAGGAACTTCATCTTCATCTCTTATCAATTGGCGGCCATCAGCCAATTTGCCAAATACATAGTATAGGCCTGGGATTACTACAACACCCAGAACTGTTCCTAATAGCATACCTCCAGCCGAAGAAGAACCAATGGTACGATTCCCTATGGCGCCTGGCCCTGTTGCGAAAAGTAATGGAATCAAACCCGCGATGAATGCGAAAGAAGTCATCAGGATAGGGCGGAAACGCACCCTTGCACCTTCAATAGCTGCTTCAAGTATAGTAGCACCTTGCTGATGTTTTTGAACGGCGAACTCTACGATCAAAACCGCATTTTTACCTAATAAACCAACAAGCATAACTAAACCTACCTGTGCATAAATATCATTTGCTAGGCCCATTAGCTTGATAAGTAAGAACGCACCAAATACACCGACCGGTAATGAAAGTATTACAGCGAATGGTAAAATAAAGCTTTCGTATTGAGCAGCTAATACAAGGTAAACAAATGCAAGAACGATTAGGAAAATGTACAGTGCTTCATTACCCCTGTTTGCTTCATCTTTCGAAAGTCCCAGCCAATCTATACCATACCCGCGTGGTAGTTTCTCTTTAGCTACTTCCTGTATTGCTTTAATAGCTTCACCACTACTATATCCGGTTGCTGGTGCGCCGTTTATGGCCGAAGATGTATACATGTTATAGCGGGTAATTTCGTTAAGGCCTTGTTTCTTTTTTATTTTCATAAATGAAGAATAAGGCACCATTTCATCACGGTTATTTTTTACATACAATTTCAAAACATCGTCTGGCAATGCCCTGAATTCAGGCGATGCCTGTACGTACACCTTAAAGAAATTACCAAAGCGTATAAATCCCAGTTCGTATGTACTACCTATCAGTATAGAGAGGTTGTTCATAGCTTTTGCGATCGATACACCCTTTTGCATTGCTGCTTTATTGTCTATCTCTAATTCGTATTGTGGATAGTTGGCAGCGAAGAATGTAAACAAACCGGTTAACTCCTTACGTTTTTTCAATTCAGCCATGAACTCATCATTCACCTTTCCAAATGTTTCGTAATTACCTGAGTTGGTCTTATCGAGTAGGCGCAGAGAAAAGCCACCTGCTGCACCATATCCCGGTACTGCGGGGGGCTGGAAGAATTCTATAGTAGCGCCAGGAATCGCTTTGGCTTTTTGTTCCAGTTCTTCAATTATTTCAGGCGCCGAATGTTTACGGTCCGACCATCCTTTCAGGTTAATAAGACAGGTACCGGCATTAGAACCACGACCTTCAGTTAATACCTCGTAACCGGCGAGGGCCGAAACTGATTGCACCCCTTCTACATGTTCGGCTATTTTTTGTAACTGTCTTGATATGTCGTTCGTCCTTTCAAGTGTAGAGCCGGGAGGTGTTTGTATAATGGCATAAATCATCCCCTGGTCTTCGTTGGGTATAAAACCTGAAGGAAGCGTTTGGGATGTTATCCAAATGCCCACACAAAAAGCAATGAGAAGGCCGAATGTAATAGACCTGCGGCTTACAATGTGTTTAAGCAGGCCTGTATACCGGCCGGTAAGTCTTTCAAACCAATTATTAAAGCCATCTATTATTCTGTTTATCGGTGTTTTTTTCCTGGGAACCCCATGCGTGTTTTTCAAGATCATTGCACACAACACAGGAGTTAGGGTAAGTGCTACAACACCTGAGATAACAATTGATGTAGCCATGGTAATGGAGAACTGCCTGTAGAAGATACCAACGGGGCCGGTCATAAATGCAACAGGCACAAACACAGCTGTCATCAAGAGCGTAATAGCTATAATGGCACCACTTATTTCCTGTAGTACTTTTTTTACAGCCTTATAGGGCGAGATATTTTCCTCGGCCATTTTAGTGTGCACAGCTTCCACCACTACTATCGCATTATCTACTACGATACCAATTGCCAGTACCAGAGCGAATAAGGTAATGAGGTTTATGGTTAGCCCCAATAGTTGCATGAAAAAGAATGCACCTATAAGAGATACCGGAACGGCAAGAGTGGGTATGAGTGTTGAGCGCCAGTCGCCAAGGAAGAGGAACACTACTATCGCCACTAATATGAATGCCTCTATCAGTGTATGTATTACTTTCTCAATAGATGCATCAAGGAAGTTTGATACATCGTAGCTTATCTGGTAATCCATACCCGGAGGGAAAGAGCTCGCTTTGATTTCTTCCAGCTTTTGTTTCACCTCTTTAATAACATCACTAGCGTTACTACCATAGGTTTGTTTTAAAGTGATGGCAGCAGAAGGATGACCGTCCATATTGGAATAGATATCATAGAATTCACTGCCCAATTCTACTTCTGCTATGTCTTTCAGGTATAGGATCTCACCATTTGGGTTAGCCTTTATGATAACATTTTTATACTGTTCAGGCTTATTATACCTTCCTTCATAAGTTAGTACATACTCAAGCGATTGAGAGCGTTTACCTGTGGCCTGGCCAATTCTACCCGGTGACCCAATGATACTTTGGTCAGCCAAAGCCTCCATTACTTCATCTGTCGACACATTGTAGGCGCGCATTCTGTCAGGGTTCAGCCATATACGCATCGCGTATTGCCTGCTACCAAGTATTTTAGCGCTACCCACACCTTTCAGCCTGCTTATTTCGGGTATTATGTTTACACCCGCAAAATTGTACAGGAATTTTTCATCGGCTTTAGGGTCTTTACTATACAGGTTTACATACATCAGCATGTTGGGCGATGTATAGCTTACCACAAGACCTTCACGCTGTACAAGTTCGGGTAGCCTGTTCGTTACCTGTTCAATTCGATTCTTAACATTTACTACGGCCTGGTTAGGGTCAGTACCCAAATCGAATACTACTTGTATTGTGGCTTCACCGGCGCTGGTAGCATCCGATGTCATATACTTCATGCCCGGTGCGCCATTAATGGCTTTTTCCATTGGTATGAGTACTGAGTTAACCAATACTTCGGCACTGGCGCCGGGGTATGCAACATTCACTACTACCATTGGCGGGGCAATGGAGGGGAATTGTGATACCGGTAAGGTCTCAATAGCCAGTATACCCATAAAAATGATGACTACTGACAGCACTATTGCGAGCACCGGCCTCTGAATGAATTTATTAAACATGTCGTTAGTTTTGAGGTTCTTAAATTATTCCGCTGGTAACTTTAATGTTGATATTACCGACCTTGGCTCCTTAAATTCATAGGCTATTTTATCATTGTCTTTTACTTTACGTAAGCCTTCAAGTAGTATTTTGTCGTTTTCGTTAAGCCCGGCACTAACGGCATACAGATCTTCCATATCTGCACTCACAGTAATTTCTTTCGATTTTACGCGATTGTCTTTGTCCACCACATACACATACTTTTTATCCAAAACCTCAAAAGTTGCTTTTTGTGGTATGATCAGTGCATTTTTTAGCGGTACTGTCATTCTGATATTACCAGTTTCACCGTGCCTTAATAGTCCGTTCGGATTAGGGAAAGTTGCCCTGAAAGGAATGTTACCTGTTTCATTATCGAAATCAGCTTCAATAGTTTCCACCACACCGGGGTATGGGAAAAGCTCATGATTGGCCATTAAAAGATTCACGGTCTGGTTATCGCTATGCTCTTTCGATTTATAATCAAGATATTCAGCTTCCGGTACATTGAAATACACCCACATTTTGCTATTGTCAGCAAGGGTGGTAAGCAGATCGCCTTCATCAACTAAACTTCCCTGGCGTACCAGGAAACGGTCAATAATGCCATCAAAAGGCGCCCTGATCTCAGTGAATTGCAGGTGCACCTTAGTTAATGATAATTCCGCTTTCGCTTTATTTAGTTTGGCCTTAGCCATTGCCAGCTCGTTAGGGGCAACCACATTGCTATCTGCCAATCGTTTTGTATTCTGATATTCTATCTCAGCAAAATTTACTTCTGCTTGGGCTTTACTCAATTCAGCTTCGTACAGCTTAGGCATAATTTGAAACAAGATTTGTCCCTGTTTTACAAATTGCCCCTCGTCAACAAATATTTTTTGCAAGTAACCTCTTTCCTGCGCTCTGAGTTCAATATGTCGTATTGAATGTATCTGGCAGACATATTCATTAATAATAGAAGTATCCGTTTTAAGCGGACTGGTAACTAAAAGCTTTGTTTCAGCTTCCTTTTCTTCTTTTTTTGAATTACAACTTGTATTGCACATTAAGGCACACAAGCCCATTAGCATGATTATTCTCTTCATGATAGTTTTGCTATTTAACCAATATGGATTTTCTTGAAACTTTTAGGGGTACGTATAATACGGTAAGCTGCACAACCTTTTTAGGAATGTTACCTTATTTGTTCAGTAAAGGCTGCTAATAGAAGAGTGACAAGGGTTACTTGTCAACATTAGAGGATTATATCAAATCCGGATTACCTGTAGTACGATTGATCTTTGAGAGGAACAATAAAAAAAATGCTCACACGATGGTAAGCTATTTTTTATGTAGTGGCAGAAATATCCTAGTGGCTGGGCATAAAAGCTGGTAAAATAATTACTGGTCTCTTTAGCTTTTTTGAGAATGACTAAGTCAGAACTCTCATCCTCAGTTTCTTCAGCGTAGATTTTATTGTTTTCTCTCTTTGAATCAGGGGGAATAGACCTAAATGCGAACGCCTGATCGTTTATTAAAGTGTCAATACTAACCGTACTGTGCCACTTTTTGAATGTTTTTGTTGCAGCGTAGTAGTTATGATCCTGAGGCGAATGAGCATGTGTATAACCGTATCCGCTTAGCAGGAAGAAAACTAATGATAAAAAAAATCGTACTAACAGCTGCATTTGTGGCGCCAAAAGTACATAAACTTGATTATGTTTCGTAATAAAACAAATGTTAAATACTTCATGAATGGAAAGTTATTTATTCATGAGCATCTAATCATTTCGATGTTCTGCTGATATATTAAATAGAATTTTATTTTTTCTCGGCAAGTACAATCATGTACTTCCAAAGATCCTTTTTCACCGTTTTATATTGCAGGTAGGCGGTATCAACATTATTTCGTCCCTGTTTGCTGGCCTTAGGGTTGAACAGAGCGTACAATTTTGCAGGTATCCATCCTAAGAAATATGCATAATAAAGCCTTTTAGCAGAAGGCAAAATGAATTTGGTAACGTCATCGAAACGTTTGGTTACGAAGCCAACTTCTTGTAGATATTTATTGAAATCTTCTTCTGTTGTATAGTCGTCAATAGCCCATCCATGTGCCCATTGCTGTATCATTTTAGCGTCTTTTCCTTGCAGTCCTTCTTTTTTTATGAAATCTGCCATTATCAACCGACCGCCTTTTTTTAGTAATCTATAGGCCTCTTTAAGAAACTCTTTTTTATCCGGTGCATGGCAAATGCTTTCCACACCCCATATCACATCGAAGGTTTCATCAGGGAAACTGGTTGCCGTAAAGTCCTGAACTTCAAAAGATAACTGTTCGCTTAACCCCTCGGCAGTTGCATAGGCATTTGCCTGTGCAACCTGGTTTGCGCTAAGGCTTATTCCTATAGCACTACATCCTGTTTCTTTTGCCAGCCAGGTTGATGAACCTCCAATGCCACAACCTGCATCCAATACATGATCATTCTTACTGATACAGGCATATTTTGAAAGAATGTAATTTGTATTCTGCAAGGCTTCATGAAAGCTCTTTGTATGTTCCTCCCAATACCCGTAGTGCAATGACCTGCTTTTGCCCAGGTTCCAAAAAATACGGTAATGCACCTCGCTCAAGTCATAGTAGCGCGCTATATCAGTTTTGGAAAACATGTTCAAATATAACAAGGTTGGTATTAAAAACGCAGCCACATACTAAAATGTATTTTTCGTAAAACGAGATTCAATTTTTTTGTCTCTAAGCAAAAGCATGTAGGGATTATATTGATTTTTAAAAAAATACAATGAATTGTTGTTTTTTAGTTTTTATTATTAATGTGGTGTTTACTTTGAGTTTATATATAAAGTAAAATATTAAAATAGATGCACAACATTTAGTTAACAATTACTAAACGTTATGGTAGTATAGTGGAAATACTTTCGCGGCTTGTACAACATAACATTATGAAGAAGGCATTTTTATTATTAGCTATTTTATTTACTACTGTATCTGTTTATTCGCAGGTTAGTATTACAACACTTTCTGTACCATACACACAAGATTTTAATTCATTGGTTGATACGGGCCTCAACAATCCATATACGGGTCTTCCAATTGGTTGGTTTGCTGAAGAGTATGGCACAGGCGCCAATACAAATTATCGTGCTGCATGGGGGCAATTAGCTGGTGGCGACCTATATAGTTTTGGAGATAGCGCCGTGGCCGAGCGTGCCTTAGGTTCAATAGGTAGTGGTACTGTGGCTCCTGTACAGTTTGGCATAGCCATAATTAATAACACCGGTTCAATTGTAAATAAAGTAAGAATCAGCTATCGGGGTGAATTATGGCGTGTCGGGAACCCTGCCAGGAGCACTGGCCCTGATACACTGCATTTTTCATACGGAAAGAATAACGGCGATCTGCACAGCAATACATGGACTGATTTCAGCGGCTTGTCTTTTATCAGCCCCGCATCTTCAACAGGGCTTAGTAATATAGAACTGGATGGTAATGCATCGGCACAAGTTGTGAATCTCAATGATTCTATTATCAATCTTTCCTTAGCGGTTGGAGATACTTTATGGTTACGTTGGCACGATGACAATTCAAGCAGCTTTGATGATGGTTTGGGAATAGATGATATAAGCATAACTTTTTTTCAAGCGAGTGTATCATACGGCTTGCCCGATATTGCTACATTCAATACATACTATAATCAGGATTTCAATAGCATTTCTAATGTTTATAGTCCTAACCCCTCTTTTTCAACATTGCCGTTTGGCTGGTTTGCTAAAGAGTACGGTGCCAATGCTGATAACACTTATAAAACAGCTTATGGCGAATTCGCAGGCGGCAATATCTACAGCTTTGGTGATAGCTTGTCAACAGATCGCGCACTTGGTTCTATCGGTAGCGGTGCACTTAATATGTCTCATTATGGTGCGGCATTCATAAATACTACAGGTAGTGTAATTGATAATATTGAGATCAATTATATGGGCGAAATGTGGCGCCAGGGAAGAAATGGCCGTGCTTCTGGACCGGATACATTGCATTTCAGTTATGCCACTCATGCTACCGGTATTGATACAGGTAATTATATCGACTATTCACCCCTTAATTTTTATGCACCGGTAACAACAGGTACGCTTAATACGCCTATGAATGGCAATAATGCAGCTAACAGAACTTATGTTACGGGCATCCTAAGCGGGCTGAACTTACAGCAAGGCGATACTGTATGGGTACGCTGGACTGATTATGACAGTGACAGTTACGATGATGGTTTGGCTATCGATAGCTTTTCGCTGGCTGCGGTTTCTACACCCGCCTTGCTGAATATTGAGTTTCAACATACAGTGACAAATGTTAATGAAAACGACAGGATAATAAGCATACCCGTTGTTGTTCACAACAAAACAAGTTTCCTTAGCATGGTAGAGGTGTATGTAGAAAATACTGGTACAATTGATCAGAATACTGACGTTGCTCTTGTATCCAGCTATATACCTTTCCCCGGTAATACCAATGATTCTATCGCTTATTTTGATTTTAGCGTTTCCAATAGCCACCCATTCGAACCAAACGAATATTTTGTATTGGGTCTGCGAAATCCTGTTAACGGCTTCTTAGGCGCGCAAATTTTTGACACCGTATATATTGCTAATTATCAATATCCCGTGGTTCCTATCTCTGTGCTTACTACCGATGATGCCAATGGTATTAGTGACAGCATCAATAACAGTTATACAATTGAAGGTACTGTACATGGTATCAATTACAGCCTTACAGGTGGCGTTGATTTTTATGTGATAGAAAATGGTAAAGGAATTAATATATATCAGCCTACTGCAAACTTTTATCAGCCTACTGAAGGCGATAAAGTGAACGTTTGGGGTAAAGTAGGACAGTTTAGAGGTCTTACACGTATTGAAGCACCGGATTCTATCCAATTGTTATCAAGTGGCAACACATTAGAAACACCAATTCATGTAAATAATGTTGTAGAAAGTAAGGAGGCTTCTTACCTGGAAATCGATTCTTTGAAATTAATACCGGCGATATCAATTTGGCCTAATAACCTTGAAGTGTTAGCAGTACATGCTCAAACGTTGGATACAGTAAGTATATATATAAGCACTAATTCCGATCTCGCTGGCACATCAGCTCCTGCCGATTATTTTTCAATTATTGGTATAGGGTCACAGTTCAACAATGGTACGAATGCTCCTTTCGTAAATGGCTATAGGTTAATGGCTGTTAGCAAAAGCTTGACTGTGCCAACAGCTATAGAAACAGTAGCTGGTAACAAGGAAATTAAAATATATCCAAATCCTTTCACCGATCAAATTTTGATTGGTAATAGCGTAGACCTACTAGATGTTTCTGTTTATACTATTGATGGTAAATTAATGTTCCAAAGCTCGCCAGCAAATACCTCTGTAACAATTCATACAGAAACTTGGAACAAAGGAGTATATGTCATTCGTACTACTGATGCTGCAGGTGTGAAAATAAATAAGATCGTAAAAAATTAAAAAATAAAGGAAAATGAGGAGTTTAATTATAGCGGTTGTCACGTTACTGGTTTGCAATACAGTAAATGCGCAACGTACATTTACACATGGGCCCGGTAATGGTATTGAGGCGCAGTATTTCGATACTTCATTAGCACCCTTTTATCATGGCGTGGCATCAGGCGATCCATTGGATGATAGAGTAATAATATGGACAAGGGTAACACCGCAAAATGATACACTTATTCTCGTTGAATGGAAGATGGCAACAGATACTGGCTTTCACAATATAGTTGCAAAGGGTAATCTTACAACCGACTATACTAAAGATTATACAGTTAAAGTGGATGTTGCAGGTTTGCAACCAGGCGTTACTTACTATTATTACTTTACTGCATTAAATAAAAATAGCTTAATAGGAAGGACCAATACTTTGCCGCTAAGTACGGTAGAGCATCTTCGCTTTGCAGTGGTTTCTTGTGTTAATTATCAGATGGGATATTTTAATGGTTATAAGCGGATAGCTGAAAGGCAGGACATAGACGCGGTATTGCACCTGGGCGATTATATGTACGAATACCCAACCTATGGTTATGGCTATACTGCTGAAGTAGATAGGAAGCACCAACCCGATAATGAGATCATTACGTTAGATGATTATCGTATCAGGCATAGTTTCTATAAGCTCGATCAGGATTTACGTGCGGCACATCAGCAGCATCCTTTCATTGCCATCTGGGACGATCATGAGGTAGCTAACAATACTTATGAAACAGGGGCGGCAAATCACGATAGCACTACCGAAGGCGATTTTGAAACAAGAAAGCAAAATGCAATACGTGCTTATCTTGAATGGATGCCTATCCGCCATCCTGCGTATGTACACGATGCTAAGATATACCGCAAATTTTCTTACGGCAGCTTGGTTGACTTATTAATGATGGATACGCGTGTTGAAGATAGGGATAAGCAAGCAGCAAGTGCCAACGATCCGCTATTGCAGGATACAAGTAGAAGGCTAATAGGAGATGAGCAACGCAACTGGTTATTGACAAACTTAAACCAATCGAACGCTACATGGAAAATATTAGGGAATCAGATCATGTTCTCTCAAAATGGCCCTGTAGCTACTGATGCATGGACGGGATACCCCGCTGAAAGAGAAATGGTGATGAAGGGTATGGAACAGTTGCCTTCAAAAAACAATATCATACTTACCGGCGATACGCACAGGTCCTGGGCGTTCGATTTGACAGAAAAACCTTATGATACTTCATTTTACAAACCATACACTGGCATAGGTACATTTGGTGTTGAGTTTGGGGCACCAAGCGTTGCATCGCCTAACAGAAACGAAAGTAGTCCGGGTACGTCTCCTGCTGGCCCGCAAACGGCAATGTTAGCCGCTAATCCCCAACTCAGGTACACCGACATGGATAATCATGGCTATTTTGTATTGGATATAACACGGTATAAGGCACAAGCAGATTTTTTCTTTGTGGATACCAAAATGCGCTCTTCAAATGAAACGTTTGGGCAAGGTTGGTACACAATTGCAAATAAAGGTTATCTATTACAGGCTACTTCTCCCGCTGTTGGTAAAACTGATGCTGCAATATTGGCGCCCGAAGGCCCTGCACCTTTTGCTATACCACAAACAACAGGTATTCAACATGTAGCACAGTTCCTGTTGACGGGTATTTATCCAAATCCTGCTCATGATTATGTATATGTTGGTATTATCCTGAATAAACATAGCAATATCAATATTTCAATCATTGATGTTACAGGTAAAATGATATTTCAGCATAATAACGATATGCAAGCAGGCAACAATGCTGTCAAGCTACCCTTAGACAATGTATCGCCGGGCGTGTATGTGGTTATAGTGAAGGATGATACGCAGACTATACAAAAGAGGAAGATAGTAATACAATAAACCCCCAACAACCGCTATGATTTATAATGGCTATACGGAAGTATAGCCATTGTTTTTTTAGATTGTTTTATTGTTTTAATATGGGAATATATCATCTATTACGTAGTTGAATTGTATTTTATATACCCCGCCAACTATACCCAAGCCATTTGCAATATTGCCTTTCATAGAAGATGGTATATTGGAAGTAGTATAGCTGTAGCCCGCAACGCCTTCATATTGCCCCAGGTAATTGAAGTATTCTTTTGATACCGATTTTATACTTAATACAAATTGTCCATTTTGGAAGGCGGAACCAAAATTATCTTTACGTACATATACCTGTGTTGTGTAATGCTGGCCTTTAAATTTATCGTCCCTGAATAATATGCGTCGGTAAGAAGAAGTTGTTGTGTTATCTCTTAAGTTTTCTGAGTTAGGATCGTTGCTGAAAAGATATTGCCTGTCGAATACATTGTAAAATGTAGTATCGTATCGGGTGGTGATGTTTTGATTTTCGTTCTTCAGGCTATCATACAAAAATATATTAGTTGGTATATCGAGCCAGTTGTTATTATATAAAAATTCACCCTGTACGTCTATTTGTTGTTTCAGACACTCTATTGCATATAGATCGTCTCCGTTAGGGTCATCAATTTGTATGGTGAATCTTACTACATCTGACCCCGCATATTGTGTTTCAGCAACATCTATCAGGTTGGCCGAAAATGGTTGGGGTATTGGTACATTAACTATTGCAGTTCCCAGGTCTTTTTGCGATGCAGTTAGTACGTATGTATGTAGCGGCTGCAATGTGAGGTTACCAGTATAAGGAATAGTATGTAAGCTAGGCGACAGATCATCTTCTTCGCCATTCAAATACGTTTCGTTACCTGACTCATCTGCAATTTTTACATTGATATCTGTTAAGAGTTCAATTTTTGCATTGGTATTGGATGAAATAGAAATTGATTGACCGGCACGTATGTATGGATTTTCGTTGGCTATAAGTTCTCCAAGTAATACTATTTTTTTTTCAGTTTTAACTTCAGGCAAAGGCAATGATTTACTGCATGCCTGCAGCAATAATGCGCACAATAAGAAGTATGAATAATATTTCTTCAAAATTATTAGAATTTAAGCCTGTAGCTGATGTAAGGTATATACATGAAAAAGCTTTGCCCCTTTAGTGCAAATTGTCCCGATGCTGTGGTTACTATATCAACGTATAAAATATTTTTACGGCCATAAGCATTGAATAAACCGATAGACCACGTACGTTCAGCTTTTCTTTTTTGCTTTATAAAATCAAATCCCACATCTAAACGATGTATAGGCGGTAGCCTGTAGTTATTCCAATCAGTATATGTAAAAACATAGTTATTGCCCGTTGTGTAACCTGTAGTGTTTATTAGCAGGTTATCATCAAGGTCGCCATATACTTGATTGGGTATCGTTATTGTTTCGCCACTCATATAGGTCCAGTTAGCTGTGGCTACAAATTTCTTGTTAGGTTTATAGCTGATACTTGTTTTCAGGTTATGTCTCCTATCGTATTTATAAGGGAAAGCCTTGCCACCATTCAAACCATCAAATTGGCGCCAGCTCCACGATAATGTATATGCTGCATTAAAATAGAATGGACCCGCTTTCTCCTGCAAACTTATTTCAGTGCCATAGCTCCACCCTTTGCCTTGTAGTAGTTTATCATCCCACGTGGCGGCATTGTCAAATATGTTTGTGCCGGGGTTGTACATGGTTACATTTTGTATGTCTTTGTAATAACCTTCTACATTAAAATCGAAATTCTTGAAAGTATGCCCACTATAACCAACAGAGCCCATTACCGATTCTTCAGGTAAAATTTTGTCTGTACTTGGCAGCCAGAAATCAGACTGGAATCCTGACATATTATTGCTGATAGCATGGAGGAACTGGCTCATTTTAGTTGCAGAGCCATAAATGATATGGTCGTTATTTATTGTGTAAGATGTATATATCCTTGGTTGCAGGCTTGAATAGGTGTAGTTATTACTTAGCCAGTTTGCCCAGTGCACCCCCGGCCTTAAAGTCCATTTATTGGTTAGTTTTATTTCATCTTCAGCATACAGGGTTATTTCATTCGACCTGAATGAAGTGGTTTGTATGGTAGTAAGATTATTAGGTGAAGTTGATTCTACTGAAACTGGTATGAAATTGGAACTGGTATATTGAACACCTGTTTCAACCTTGTGTTTCGATGAAGGGTACCAATTGCCACGTACTTTTATCGATGCATCTGTTATTAAGGATGAATTAGTATATGCTACAGTATTATTCCCTGATATACTATCTGCAGCACTGGTGTTTTCGTTAAGCTGGTATTTGAAAGTGCTGTAAGTAAAAATAGTATTGACGAAGAATTTAGGGCGTACTATCCTGTTCCATTTGGCAGAAGTCACTGTATTGCCCCAACGTCCCCGGCTATTCAAAATATCGCCATTGCCACTCAGTTGGTCACGGCCATTGTAAAAGCTAACATATAGCCTGTTATTCTCATTCAGTATATAATTGACTTTGGCATTAATATCATAAAAATCAAGTTTAAGATCACTAGTAAACGGCCTCCAGAAAAGGTCTAGCCAGGTACGGCGTGCAGATAGCATTACCGATGCTTTGTCTTTTATAATAGGCCCTTCAAGGCTGAGGCTACCTTTTACAAGCCCCATTGTAAACTGGCCTCCCCATTTTTCCATATCACCATCTTTTGTATTCACATCAATAACGGAGGAAAGCCTGCCCCCATAGCGTGCCGGGAAAGCGCCTTTATAAAAATCTACTGATTTAATAGCTTCGTTATTGAAAACGGAAGTAAGACCAAAAAAATGATCTACATAGTAAACAGGTACACCATCCAGTAAATTTAGATTTTGACCCGGGTCACCACCTCTTACTAATACACTACTTGTTCCATCTGTACCACACTGTACACCGGCCTGGTTTTGCAGGGCACGCATTACATCGCTTTCACCTAATAGCGTTGGTTTGCCGTTAATATCATTAATAGAGAGTTGCGTATAACCAATGCGTTTGTCTTTGCTTTTTACTACTACTTCGGTTAAAGCTTTGCCCGCATTCAGGTAAATGTCTTTACGCAGGTCATCGTCGGTATTAAAATAAAAAGTATCGGTTGTATAACCGATATATGAAGTGATGATTGAATGTGCGCCGGAAGGTATCGTAATACTGTAATAGCCGTATTCATTGGTAGTGGCTGCAGTACCTACATCGGGAACATATAGTATGGCACCTATGAGTACTTCTTTATTATCCTTGTCTTTTATATAACCATTAATAGTGGTGGTTGATTTTTGCGCTCCCTTTTTTTTTATCGCCTGGGGCACCAGTAGTATTTTGTCTTTACGTTCTATTATCTCAATATTCTGTCCGTTAAGAATTTCCTTAAGAATGCCGCCAATTGTTTGATCTTTCCCTTTTATAACTACTTGTTGAGAGAAATCTATACTTGCACTGCTGAAGGATACTGCTATGTGTGTTTTGGCTTGTATATCGGCAAGGTATGCATCTATCGTACCTTTTTTAAATGAAGGTTTGTAAGGCGTATTTAGCAAAGAGCTCCCTTGTGCAAATGCCAATGTTGCTACTAGCAAGTACACACATAATATGCCGTAAAACTTTTGCTTCATTTATTTTGCGTTAATAACGTATGCGCCATCTGTTTTATGCCAGCTTGTTTGTGTTATCAGGCATATATCATTCAGCATTTCTTCTACTGTTTGGCTATGGAAGGAAATATTTACCAGTTGTGCTTGCATGTCGGCAGGTAGGTTCGCGTTAAGCACAATATTGCTATCTGTTATTTCATTCAGTTGCAGCACTACATTTTTCAACGGTGTATTATTGAATGCCATAACGCCCGTTTGCCAGTATAAGTAATTATCAATAGATACATTTTCTTCGGTCAATGAACCATTCTTCAGGCTTCCTTTTTCACCCGGTGTTAGTATCAGGTAGGCATTATTGGTTTGATTGGTCATTTGCACTTTACCTGTTCTCACTACTACGCTGGCTGCTTGCTTAGTGCATTTTACATTGAAAGATGTACCCAGCACCCTTACTGATGCTGATTGTGCATCTATAGTAAATGGAGCGTTTTCATTATGAAATACCTCAAAGAACGCCTCACCTTCCAGCGCTACATTTCTTTCGTTGCTGGCAAAATGTTTGGGATAATGTAATACACTGCCTTTTCTCAAGGTTATTTTAGAATTGTCGGGTAGGGTAACTATTTGGTTATCGGTATTGGCAGCAATTGTTACCATGCTATCTCCCTGCAACCTGAACACGAAGAAACCTATCAATATAACAGCAGCTGCCGCTATGCTGTACTTTGCCCATGCAGGGAATGCAATAGAACGTGATTTTTGTGCTGGCGCCTGTTGCATCCTGGCGGCAACTTTATCCCATGCTTGGGCAGTATTAAAAGCAGGTGTCTCAAATATTTTATCAGCATTTGCCCATGCTGTCTTCAGTTTGTTATAAGTAGCGGTATTTGCAGCATCTTCAGCCAACCATTTTTCTATAGCAGCATTATCGGCCGGAGATGCTTCTCCGCTTAGTTGCCGGGCTATGCTTGTATATATTAATTCGTCCATTGTTTACGTGTGGCTATATATAAAACGCAAGGTTGGTTGAATACCCCTACGCCGAAAAATAATTTTTTATGAGTAGCATAAGAATTGTTACAGAAGCAACTCCTGTATGTTCGCGGAGTATTTTAATAGCTTTACCCATCTGGTTTTCTATGGTTTTTACCGATATATCCAGCGATTCTGCAGCTTGTTTATAGCTCATGCCATGCAGTTTTATCAGTAAAAATACCTCCTTGCACTTCGGGGGTAGCTGGTTCAGGGCTTCTTCAATCTTCCGGGCATCCTCATGCTGCTTCTCGTAATGCTGGCTGGCCATGAAGAATGGTTCCGGCTCTGGTTCGGTAATGTTATCAGTATAGGTGGTTTGCTGAGTTTTTTGCTTCCTGATAACCGTAATGCAGTTATTACGCACAGCCGTGATAAGGTAGAATTTGATATCGGGAGAGGCGATCATTTCACGCTTTGTTTCCCATATTTTTATAAATGTATCCTGTACTACATCTTCAGCCGTATGTTCGTCCTGCATATAGGTATATGCATACTGGCATAGCTTCTTATATTCCTTATCAAACAGGCTTTTAAATTGCGATTCAAGGGCCATACCGTTCATTTTTCATACACCTTCGCAAAGATAATATGCAAAAACGGTATGTATATTAAAAAAACAAGCTGTTTTAGGCCCTGTTTTTTAATATTTTGACATTACATTTTAGCAAACCTGAAGGTGTTACCTATACCAACGCCGGTTACAGAAATATAGTATAAACCGCTTGGGTAACCGCCCACATTTATGCTCGAAGTCCCTTTAGGGCGCAATGCACCGTTAGAAATTTCCCTGCCATCGGTATTGATGATCCTGTAGCTAAGGAGGTTGTCCTCGGGGTTATCTATCATCAGTTTATTTACGCATTGGGTGGGGTAGACTTTAACCTGTTCATGGTAAAGAAGTGCTTTTGCTTCAGTTGGCAAATTAGCTTGATCTGTATTGTTCTCTTTCGTATTACTTTGAGCTTTTGCAGTAGTGGTAAATAGCGTTGCTGCGAAAACGAGCATAATAAGCATGTGGTTTTTCATAGAGTAAAATTTTGGTTTCCTTTCTTAGAAAACGCAACAACTATTATCTACCCCTACGATCCCCCAAAAAAAAATTATAATTATTCGCCTATTATATTGTATGACAATCATGTCAATTTTAATTTGATTTTTAATTTAATAGCACAATAATATTTTTTCTGAAAATAAATACTAACCTATAGGGGTAAACAGTTTCTTATTCGTTTATGAGGTACATACACACGATATGAAGAACAAAAACACCCTTCTTTTAGCTGCTATTTGCATTATCAATACAAGCGTTCATGCTCAAACCGATGATACTTCAATAAACAAGAACATGCGCGGTAAAGCATTATCTAACGTTACCATTATTGCGAAGAACAATAGCAAGCAACACGTAGCAAGCACGCAAATGGGCAAGGTCGATTTGCCTGTTTCTATGTTATTAAAAGCACCGTCAATTGCCGGTGAACCTGATATCGTTAAGGCATTACAATTAACGCCCGGTATTAAAAAAGGTACGGAAGCAGGTATAGGTATGTATGTAAGAGGTGGTGGTAATGATGAGAACCTGATATTATTAGATGGTGCCACTGTGTATAACGCAGGCCACATGCTAGGTTTCTTTTCAGTTTTTAACCCGTCATCGGTGAAAGATGTGCAGATGTATAAGTCTTGTTTCCCATCTCAATATGGTGGCCGCTTATCATCGGTTATGGATGTGCGCACTAAAGAAGCAAGCCTTACAGATTATAAAGCCAGCCTTAGCCTGGGTATGATAACAAGTAGTTTTAGTGTACAGGCACCATTAATAAAAGATAAATTATCGGTAATAGTGTCGGGAAGACGTACTTATATCGATAAAGTGCTCACCTACATTCCTTATCATTTTGCTGATATCAATGCAAAAGCCACCTACGTAGTTAGTCCTTCAGATCGCGTCTATCTGGCAACCTATATAGGTAACGATGTATTGAAGACTTCATCTGTGGCGCAGGATACTGTTGCTGAATCCACCCGCGTAAAAAGTGGTATGAAACTGGGTAACCAAACCATATCGCTAAGATGGAACCACATACCTATTCGTGCTAAGTATAGTACTGATCTGGCTATTCTTTACACCAAGTTTAAGTATAATGTGAATGGCAGTATGGGTTCAAATAATATTGCTATGCAATCTGCTATACAAGATCTGGGGATAAAAGGAGACATAAGGAGTTACAAAAGCGATAGAAATACATTTACTGCCGGTTTTAGCCTTACTTATCATTACTTCAATCCGAATATAGTAAGCAGTCAGGGGCAATTACTGGATAAGTTCGGCAATAACGACGGGCAAAAAATATACAATACAGAAGCAGCCGTTTATGTAAACGATGATTACAAGATCAGCGACAGATGGCAGGCAAACCTGGGCTTCAGGTTAAGCGGGGATGCAGTAAAGAGCAAATTGTATATGAATGCTGAACCAAGACTTGCAGTAAGGTATTTAGTAAACGATCATAGCTCTTTCAAAATGTCTTATGCCCGTATGGCGCAATACCTGCATCTTGTGTCTAACTCCTCATTGGTATTACCTACGGATATTTGGTATCCTGTAACAGGCTCAATAAAGCCGGGTATCTCCGATCAGGTAAGCGCAGGTTATAGCTATACGATCCCTTCTTTAGGTATCAACCTGAGTGCTGAAGTGTATTACAAATGGCTACGCAACTTGATTGAGTATCGTGAAGGTGCATTGCTGATATTGAATAAAGATTATGAAAAGGAATTAGTAACAGGTAAAGGCAGGTCGTATGGTTTGGAATTATTTGCTACAAAGACAGCAGGCAAATTCACCGGTTGGATAGGTTATTCACTTTCTTACGCCAAGCGTCAATTCGACTCACTGAACAAAGGCAAAGAATACTACGCACGTTACGACCGCAGGCACGATCTTTCATTTGTTGGTATGTACGATTTATCAAAACACTGGGGCTTCAGTACCAATATTATTTACTCAACGGGTGCACCCTTCACAGGCCAAACAGGCCAGTATGTAATACCTAAGCCCGACTTTACTGGTTTCGAGATAATGCCTACCTACACCAGCCGTAATGAATTGCGGTTGTCTGATGCCTTTCGTGTAGATATAGACGTGCAATACAAATTCAAGCTGAGTAAACGTATAAATGGCGATGCGCATTTAAGCGTATATAACTTATTGAATCGTTCACAACCCACTAATGTGCAACGTGTATGGGACGATAAAACTTCAACTTATAAATATCAGCAGCGTGGTTTGTTTGGTACAATAACTGCAGCGGCTGTCAACTTAAATTTTTAAAAATCACTGATCATGTTCTTAAATAAAACTCTTCTTTTAGCACTTATTATTCCTTGCTTCATTGCTTGCCGCCCCAAACCTCTGGAAATAGAAGTTCCACAAGCACCACCTGCTATTACTATATCTTCTATTGCTTTCGATGAGCACACAGTATTCGTATCGGCAGGCTATTCTATCAGCTCTTGTGTTGGTTTGAATGATACTGTCGCAAGCGGTGACAAAACGAAATCAGGCATCCCAAAAGATATGTTGATAGATGGAGGTTTGGTCACGATAACAGAGGAAGGGGCTTTGCCAGACACTTTATCACAAGTATCAGCCGGTTTGTATGCTAGCCGCAAGCTAAAATTGAAGAAAGGCGTACAATATACCTTGATGGTAAAAGATATGGCAAAAAACACAGTAGCAACAGCAAATACTATTTTTTTTGCACAGCCTTCAGTGGGAAAAGTAGAGCGTAAGTTGGAAATGGAAGGCGCTGATACCATTACTAAACTGCACTTGCAAATAAACAACGTAACGAGCAATGATAAGTTTTTTGTTACCTATAGCACAACTGCACAAATGCAAAACAATCTCAGTACTGCTATTGGTAAACTGCCAACTATTTACAATTTTTCACCCAAAACATTGGAATTACTTACTGGGGAAGATGCGTTAAATGGCGGCCTCGATAAAACAATATCCATGAAGGTGAATCCTAACGATACACTAGTTGTACAAGTTGCGCGTATCGATAATGCATATTATCAATATTTGTCCGCATACAAGCGCAGCGGTTTTCTTATTAATCAATTGACCGGCGAACCTATTAATTTACCAACCAATATTGTTACCGGATTTGGCTTTTTCAGCCTTTGCCAATCTGAAAAGCTTGTATTTGTGGGTACCCAAATAATTAATCTATAAGAAAAGGGCTTCAGGATCATCCTGAAGCCCTTTTAGTCTTCCTATCTGCCATTCTTCTTATCTAAGATAGCGCCTATACCCAGCCCTGCACCGGCACCTAGCACACTGCCAACAACACCACCAACTACTCTTTGTCTTTTATTAATAATAGCACCGGCAGCGGCACCGGCCACACCACCTATCACTGCGCCTTTAGCTTTTGAACTCCAGCCCTTCTTTTGAGGTTGTTGTGCTGGTTCTTGAAACACTATAGGGGGTGTTTGTGTTGTAGGTTGTGTATTAATATTATCATTGCTGTTTACTGTATTAACAG
>CAMLFX010000046.1 GCA_946479435.1 uncultured Sphingobacteriales bacterium
ACTAGTATAGTAGCCATAAATTATTACTTTTAGCAGCGTTTTTTAATTTCTTATGACAGATAAGTTGAATAGGCCGGTTCGTGTATTGGTTGCCAAAGTGGGTTTGGATGGGCACGACCGTGGTGCTAAAGTTATTGCTACAGCCTTGCGCGATGCAGGTATGGAAGTAATTTATACAGGCCTGCGCCAAACGCCCGAAATGGTTGTAAACGCTGCACTGCAGGAAGATGTGGATGTAATTGGCATCAGCATATTGAGTGGTGCGCACATGACCGTTTTCCCAAAAGTTATGCAGCTAATGAAGGAAAAAGGCCTTACTAATGTGCTACTTACCGGCGGCGGTATTATACCCGATGAAGATATGGCTGAGCTTACCAAGCTGGATGTAGGCAAGCTGTTTGCGCCGGGCGCACCCACTTCCGAAATAGCAGGCTATATAAATGAATGGGTAGCCACCCACCGTAAAGAACTTTTTTAATACCCTAACATATATAATACAATACACACAATAGCATGTACCAAACTTTATTGACCGACTTGCAGGATGGAACCCTGATAGTAACTATTAACCGCCCCGACAAACTGAATGCCTTAAATAAAGATGTAATTGAGGAATTGGGCAAAGTTGTAGAAGAGATATACAGTAATATTGAAATTAAAACTGCCATCCTTACAGGCGCGGGTGAAAAATCGTTTGTTGCCGGCGCAGATATTTCTGAATTTACATCGCTCGATGTAGCAGGTGGTTCCGAATTGGCTAAAAAAGGCCAGGACTCAGTTTTCAATAAAATAGAGAATTCGCCCAAGCCAATTATAGCGGCTGTTAATGGCTTTGCATTAGGTGGCGGTTGCGAGCTGGCCATGGCTTGCCATTTCCGTATTGCTTCTGAAAATGCGAAATTTGGCCAGCCTGAAGTAAACCTGGGCCTCATACCCGGCTATGGTGGCACACAGCGCCTCACACAGTTAATAGGCAAAGGCAAGTCGATGGAGCTGATGATGACCGGTGACATGATAGGCGCTGAAGAGGCCAAAGCACTGGGGTTGGTGAATCATGTTTTGCCACTTGGTGAGCTGATTACCAAGGCAAAAGAAATTACGCAAAAAATTCAGTCAAAAGCTCCCTTAGCTATTGCAAAAGTTATATCTTGTGTCAACGAAGCGGCTAACGCGCACCCCGATGGCTATGCTAACGAGGTGAAACGTTTCGGTGAATGTTTCGCTACCGAAGACAAGGTGGAAGGAACAACAGCCTTTTTAGAAAAAAGGAAAGCTATTTTTAAAGGAAAATAATTTTTTTATCTTCAACGCTAAAATCAGTATGATATGCGGAAAAATTTAGTCCGTAGTTTTTTAGCCCTGTTTGTCAGTGCCGCAGCACTATCTGCTACTGCACAGCCCGCTATACCTAAAGATTATGTTGAAACAGCGGGTTTCTCGCTGGGTATTAATGTAGGCCTGTCCGATCTTTGGGGTGACGTTGGTACACAAAAACTGGTTGACCACTATGTCAATTCAAAATATTGGGATAAACCATGTTTTATGGGTGGCATATTTGCCCGCTACCAGGCGCACCCAGTATTGGCGGCACGCCTTAGCCTTAGCTATGGTACCCTATATGCTAATGACAACTGGAACAAAACCAAAGCAGAAAAAGCCGCTTCTATTGAAGATGATGCTTTTCAACGCTATCTCCGCAACCAGGATGCCCGCGCTAATATATGGGAAGGTAGTTTTATGCTCGAGTTTACCCCGTTGAGGTTCAATACTGAAAGCAGGGCAGCACAAAGAAAAATGCAACCATTCCTTATGGCCGGTATTGGCGGTTTCCACTTCAATCCGCAAAGTTCTCTGTATGACCCTATTACAGGCCGCAGAAAATGGGTAAATACCAACGATCTTCATCTTGAAGGCGACGGTATTACACACGAGGACGAAACAGCTACATACGCACGTAAAACATCTTTGTGGCAATTATGTGTACCAGTAGGGCTTGGCCTTCGTTGGGATATTGGCAGGAATATGGCTTTCGGCGTTGAGTATCTGTACCGTTTTACTATGACCGACAGGCTTGATAATGTGAGCAGCGAATACCCTACCGATGATTATTTCGACAGGCACCTTGCTCCTGAAAAAGCTACAGTAGCCAAACAAATAGTTGATAAATCGTTCGAAATTGAGCCAAGTGTAGAACGTAAGCCTTGGGCTACAAGGGGCAATAAAGAAGTTCTGGATGGTTATTCTACCATTTCTGTCAGCTTTATTTATAAAATAAACACCAATAAGACACCTTGGTGGTAGTCTAACATATTATTTATTTTGCGAAGCGGTGTGATTTTCACACCGCTTTTTTTTGCTTTGTATACGCTTCTTGCGGCGTTGATGCAACCAAAGAAATATTAACCCATGCGCTGCGGCGTATTTGTTAGTGAAAAACTGTATTTTCAGGGCAAGAATCTTAGTCTTTATGTATGCGTATCTGGAGGGAGATTTAACCTATAAATCTCCGTCGTTACTTTATTTGCAAACCAATGGGGTTGGTTATGAATTGAACATAACCTTGCAAACCTATAGCAAGGTGCAAGACCTGGAGAAATGCCGCTTGTACACACACGTACAAATACGGGAAGATGCCTGGGTGCTGTATGGCTTTGCCGATGAAGCAGAACGTGCTACATTTCGCCTGCTGCTGGGCATTAGTGGCGTAGGTGCTGCTACCGCGCGTATCATACTTTCATCGCTTACACCTGGTGAGCTGGAACGGGTTATTGCAACAGATGATGCAAGGGCACTGGAAAAAATAAAGGGCATAGGTGCAAAAACCGCCCAGCGTATCTTGCTGGAATTAAAAGGAAAACTAATATTTGACAAAAATACTACGCAGCATCAAGGGTTTACACACAATACAACCGAAGAAGATGCGTTATTTGCATTGGTGAACCTGGGTATCAACCGTACAGTGGCCGATAGCGCAATCAAAAAAATTAAAGATGCTTCCTCTTTGTCTGTTGAAGAGTTGATCAAACAGGCGCTAAGAGTGTTATAAACCTATAAGAAACAAGAAGATTTGAAGGGAAAAAGCAATTTCGGATATAAACTATTATTCTTTATAACGCTGGCAGTAACTATAGCTAATGCCGGTGCGCGGAATTATGATGATCCGTATGAATTTTACGAACCCGATCCTGATCCCGCTCCGGCACCCGATACGCCTGCCAATAACAATGCCAATGCACGCCAGGATAGCCTGCGCAAATTAAGGTTCCCTATTCAGGATAATACCGGCGGGCCGCAACAAAATACCGGTGCAATGGATTTGAAAGATCCTGCCAACGTAAGCCGGGAAGTGGAATACGACCCTGAAGAAAAACGATATTACTTCTACGATAAGATGGGGGATGAGTTTTTGCGCAACCCAACCTACATGTCGATGGATGAATACCTGAAATACCAGGCGCAGCAGGATGAGCAAGCCTATTGGAAACGCAGGATGGATGCGCTTACCCTTTTCAATAAAAAGCCCCAATTGCCACAAATGTATAAAGAGGGCCTTTTCGACCGCATCTTTGGTGGCAATACTATATCTGTAAGGCCACAAGGTAATGTGGATGTGACCTTTGGCGGCAACTGGCAAAACATACAAAACCCTACACTACCGGCACGTGCCCAAAAAAATGGCATATTCGATTTTGATTTGCAAATGAACGTGAACCTGCTGGCCACAGTAGGCGATAAGCTGAAGCTAAATATCAGTAACAATACCAAAGCAACATTCGATTATCAGAATATCCAGAAACTGGAATATACCGGTAAGGAAGATGAAATAATAAAAAAGATAGAGGCGGGTAGCATCAGTTTCCCGTTAAAGAGCAGTCTTATCAATGGCGTGCAATCACTTTTTGGTATTAAAACACAACTTCAGTTTGGTAAGTTATGGGTTACAGGTGTGGTATCGCAACAACGCTCCAAACGCCAAAGCCTTACCATACAAGGGGGCTCGCAAACACAGCAGTTCAGCATTAAGGCCGATGACTATGAAGAAAACAGGCACTTCTTATTAGCCCAGTATTTTCATGATAACTATGATAATGCATTGAAGAATTATCCTGTCATCAATTCACAGGCCAATATCAGTAAAATAGAAGTTTGGATAACGAATGGTACCGGTGCCACAGAAGGGGTCCGCGATATAATGGCCTTTATGGACCTTGGTGAACGTAACCCATATTTCGGCGCGCTGAATGGTTCTACACAACCAAGCCTGCAGGGCCTGCCCGATAACAGGGCCAACCAGCTTTACGATCGCTTACTACAAAACCCTGCAGGCCGTCTGCCTGCAAGTAAAACCGCAGCCGTACAGGCCATAAGCACAGATAGCAGTTTTATTTACGCCTCTACAAATGCCCGCAAGCTCAACTCTTCTGAGTTTACCTTCAATCCCCAGCTTGGCTATATATCACTGAATACACAAGTAAACCCTACTGATATATTGGCTGTAGCTTACCGCTACACTTACAATGGTAAAGTATATCAGGTTGGTGAATTTTCTGAAGACCTTCCCCCGTCCAATTCTCAAAACACTAACGACCAGAAAGTACTTTACCTGAAATTGTTGAAAGGTTTCACTTTCCAACCTACTCTTCCTATCTGGAACCTGATGATGAAAAACATTTATGCATTAGGTGGCCTTGGCGTATCGAAAGATGAATTTAGGCTGAACGTATTGTACCAGGATCCGGGAGGTGGAGAAAAAAGATATATTCCGGAAGGTCCCAGTGCAGGTGTGCCACTTATATCTTTGCTCAACCTCGACAGGCTCAACTATCAGAACGACCCTGCCCCCGATGGTATCTTCGATTTTGTAGAAGGCATTACCATCAATACACAGCAAGGCAAGATCATCTTCCCTGTGCTGGAGCCTTTCGGTGATAACCTGGCGCCGTCTCTTGGTGGCAATCCACAACTCGAGCGTAAATATCTATACCAAATATTATACGATTCTACCAAAACAGTAGCAAGGCAATTTCAGCAAAATAACCGTTATGTATTGAAAGGCAATTACAAATCATCTTCATCATCCGAAGTATTCCTTGGCGGCTTTAATATACCACAGGGCTCTGTGTCAGTTACAGCGGGTGGACAACGCCTGGTTGAAAATGTTGACTACCAGATAGACTATGGTCTTGGTCGTCTTAAGATATTGAACAGTGGTATTCTTAATTCGGGCATACCCATCAATGTTCAGTATGAAGACAATGCTACGTTCGGTTTCCAGCAGCAGAACTTTATGGGTGCGCGTGCCGATTATTATGTAAGCGATAAATTAGGCATTGGTGCAACTTTTATGCGCCTTACCGAACAGCCCTTTACACAGAAAACAACTTTTGGCGAAGACCCTATTAAAAATACAGTACTGGGCGCAGATGTGAACTATCAATCTGAAGCGCCATCTATTACGCGCATACTCGATAAGTTGCCTATCTATTCTACTACAGCGCCCTCTTTTATCAATGTATCGGGCGAAGTAGCAGGCCTTCTTCCGGGGCACTCAGCGGTTATCAACGCGCTCGATCCTGAAGGCTCTGTATATGTTGACGATTTTGAAGGCACACGCGGTTCCTACGATCTTAAATTCCCTGCTAACTCTTGGACATTAGCTTCAGTACCGGTAAATGCCACAGATAAAAACGGCAATGTATTGTTTCCAAATGCAGCGGTTTCAACTTCGGTGATCTCCGGTTACGAGCGTGCCAGACTTGCATGGTATACTATTGAGCCTACACTTATCGACCCGGGTAGCGGCATACCCGATTATGTAAAAACAGACCCTAATCAGCACTATATACGCCTTGTAGAACAGCAGGATGTTTTTAAACAAAAAAATTCAAATAGCTTCAACAACGCATTACCAACATTCGACCTTGCGTACTACCCCCGCGAGCGTGGCCCATATAACTTTAATACTGATAATCTTGATGCCGATGGACGCTTTACTAATCCTGCAAAAAATTGGGGTGGCATCATGCGTGCAATAGAAAACAGTGATTTCGAACAATCGAATGTGGAGTTCATTGAATTTTGGGTTATGGATCCGTTCATCAACAGAGATCCTAACAGCAAAGGGGGCTCTCTCTATATCAACCTTGGTAACGTATCGGAAGATGTATTGAAAGATGGTCGCAAGTTCTTCGAGAACGGTATTCCCTACCCTAAAGACATACAACAGCTGGATACTACTATCTGGGGCTATGCACCAAAATTTCAGCAGCAGATAACGCGTGCCTTCCTTACCGATGTGGAGGCGCGTAAAGTGCAGGATGTGGGCTACGATGGGCTTGACAATGCCGAAGAACAGGCCAAGTTTACATCTTATCTCAGCAAGTTAACAGGTGCTGCCTTAGCTAAAGCCACGTCCGATCCATCGTCTGATGATTACCGTTTCTTCCGCGATAATGAGTACGAGTCAAAAGGTGCGCGTGTGATGGAACGTTATAAAGCATTTAATAACCCACATGGCAATTCGCCTATAGCTGATGCTACTGCCAATGTTTCTTCAGCGGGTACCAATGTACCGGAAGCGGAAGATATCAACAGGGATAATACACTGAATGAAACAGAAGAGTATTATCAATACCGTGTAGATTTTACACCTAATATGCAGGTTGGCTCCAACTATGTTATCAACAAGCAGGATACACGCGTAAAGCTGCCTAACAATGCCGAAGAGAACGAAACCTGGTACCAGTTCAAAGTACCCATTCGCGAGTTCACAAGTAAAGTTGGCAACATATCCGATTTCAGGTCTATCCGTTTTATACGCATGTACATGAGTGGCTTTGAAGATAGCGTGGTAATGCGTTTCGCCCGTCTTGAGCTGGGCCGTAATAACTGGCGCCGTTATTTGTTCTCATTGCAATCGCCAGGTGAAAACATACCTGAAGAAGATCTTCAAACTGTTGATTTTGCAGTTACGTCTGTAAGTATTGAAGAAAATGGCGACAGGCAACCCATACCTTATGTTACACCTCCCGGTGTGCAACGTCAGTTATCGCAAGTTGGCAATGGCCAGTCAATACAGCAAAACGAACAAGCGCTGGCCCTGCAGATATGCGGGCTAAAAGATGGCGACTCGCGTGCTGTATTTAAGGAAGTAAGCGTTGATATGCGCCAGTTCAAAGGCTTGCGTATGTTTATACATGCCGAATCTAAGCCTGAAAAAGCTGGCATACGCAATGGCGATCTCCGTGCTACAATACGTATTGGTAGCGATTTTACCAACAACTATTATGAGTACCAGATACCACTGCAGGTAACAGAGCCGGGTAGTAAGCAAGCCGAACAGGTATGGCCGGCCGCCAACAACCTGAACCTGGTACTTGATGACCTGGTGGCTGCAAAAACCGAGCGTAACACTAAAGGTGTAGCTGCGTTTGTGCCTTACTACACTACCGATACAAAAGGTAATACTATTGTTGTTGTAGGTAACCCTAACCTTGGCGATGCCAAAACAATCTTATTAGGTGTAACCAACCCTAAAAAATCTAACAATTCTATTGACGACGATGGCATGCCTAAATGTGCGGAAGTATGGTTCAATGAAATGAGGATGATTGGCTTGAATGAAAAACCTGGTTATGCAGCAGCGGGCAAAGTAACAGTGCAACTTGCAGATCTTGGTAGTGTAAACCTGAGCGGTAGCATGCATACGGAAGGTTATGGTAATATCGACCAAAAGCTTAACCAACGCTATCGCGATAATTTCTATCAGTACAATGCTTCTACCAACATCAACGTAGGTAAGCTGATGCCTAAAAGCTGGGGGGTACAATTACCTATATTTCTTGGCTACTCCGAAAATGTAAGCAATCCCCAATACGACCCCTACGACCTTGACGTAAAGTATAAGGATAAACTTTCAGACGCGCGCGATGCGCAGCAACGCGACTCAATACGTAAAGTGGCGCAGGATTTCACTTCTATTACCAGCGTTAACGCCAGCAACGTACGCATACTGGGCAATCCTGAAAAACAAAAGGAAACAGTAATGCCCTGGAGCGTGAAAAACTTCGATTTGAATTATGCTTACAATAAACAATTCAAACGCAATCCCCTCGTTGAAAAAGACGAATTGGAGAACCAGAAATTGGGCTTAGGCTATACCTATGCCATCAAATCAAAACCTGTGGAGCCCTTTAAAAGAATCATAAGCACCAAATCGAAATGGCTTTCACTTATTAAAGATTTCAACTTCAATCCGCTGCCGGCCAACTTTTCTTTCCGTACCGATCTGAACCGTACAGTAAATGAAACCCAGGTGCGTAATATATCAGATGATCCTTTCGAGATACCACCAACCTTCTTCAAAAACTTCACATGGCAGCGCCTGTACACCTTGCGTTGGGAGCTTACCAAATCGCTTTCGTTCGATTATACAGCTACCAACAACTCGCGTATCGATGAGCCCTACGGCCGTATAGACACAAAGGCTAAACAAGACAGCCTTTGGGATAAAATATCCACCTTTGGGCGCAACACGTTTTATACGCAGGCGTTTAATGCAACCTATACATTGCCATTGCAAAAACTACCACTTACTGACTGGACAAGTGTACGCCTTAGTTATGGTGCCAACTACAGCTGGACAGCCGCGTCAAAACTTGCATATACCTTAGGCAATACAATTGGCAACACTAATACAAAACAGCTAAATGCAGAACTTAATTTCTCGCAACTATATAATAAAAATCGCTGGCTGCGCGCGGTAAACCAGCCGCTAAGGCAGCAACCTAAGCAACCCAACAAGCCGGGCGGGCCATTAAACCCGCAAAAAACAGGTGGCAAATCAGATTTTGCCCCCGGCAACGAGAACGACAATAAGAATATTAAAGACTTACGCAGCAACCGCAATACCACTAAGAAAGCGGAATCGCCAACGGTTACACCTAAAACCGATACCGCTAAAAAAGAAGATATTGCTGCCAGTACCGCTCATCTTACCGATAACCAGCTGGATTCGCTGCACAAAGTGCAAAAAATACAAGAAGCTGCTAAGAAAAAAGCAGATAAAGAAAAACGCAAAAAAGAACGCAGGGCAGCTCGTGCTAAAAAACGTGCAACCACACCAATTGTTACACCTGTAGAGCATTTTGGCGGTAGGCTGCTTACTATGGTAAAACGCAGCACACTAAGCTATACCGAAAATTCAGGTACTGTTTTACCCGGCTATATGGATAGCACCCGCTTTATGGGGCTCAACAACCTTTCAGGCGCACCGGGTTTTGACTTTATTTACGGTTACCAGCCCGACAGATCGTGGCTGGAAACACAGGCCGCACAAGGAAGATTAAGTAACGATACCTTATTCAATGCGCAGTTCCAGCAACAGTATTCTCAGAATATCAATGCTACTGCGACCCTTGAACCTATACAGGACTTGCGTATTGATTTTACACTAACCAAGTCGTTCAGTAAAAATCACAGCGAGCTATTTAAAGATACTTCGCTCGACCGCACAGGAGTGTTTACACATAATAACCCTTACGAAACGGGGTCATTCAGTGTGTCCTTCATAGGCTTTAGCACCTTGTTTGGCTCTGAGGCCAAGGGAGCCAATACTTATAACGAGTTTATTGGTTACCGCACCAAAATATCCGATCGTCTTAGCCGTAATAACCCGTACTCCAATTCAATACCCGATCCTAACGATCCCGATTATAAAAAAGGTTATTCGCGTTATTCGCAAGATGTATTGGTTCCGTCATTCATAGCTGCATACACAGGTAAAAATGTAAATGATGTTGGCCTTGTAGAATATGACAATACAACTATTCGCAACAATCCATTCAAAAACTATAAGCCAATGCCTAACTGGCGTGTAAGCTACAATGGCCTTGCCAAGCTGCCTGCACTTCGCCAGACATTTACCAACATAGTGATAACACATGCTTATACAGGCACATTGGCCATGAATAGCTTTGTATCCAGCTTGTTTTACCAGGATATATTCGACCTCGGCTTCCCTTCGTTTCTCGATTCTAACTCCGGCAATTTTGTACCATTCTACCAGGTACCCAATGTTACTTTCTCCGAACAATTGAACCCGCTATTTGGTATAGATGCTGCATTCAAAAACAACCTGACCACCCGTTTCGATTTCCGTAAAACACGTACGGCTAGTCTTAGCATGGTCGATTTCCAGGTAAGTGAAACTCGCAGTACTGAATATGTATTTGGACTGGGTTATCGTATCCGTGGCCTGGTACTGCCCTTTACTGTTTTTGGTGTGCGGAAGCTGAATAATGACCTGAACGTAAAAATGGATATTGGCTTGCGCGATGACAAAACAAGCAATAACTACCTGGCGCAAAATATTGAAGTAGTGACCCGCGGGCAAAAAGTTATCACTATATCTCCTTCGGTCGACTATATCATCAGCGATAAGCTAACACTCCGCTTCTTTTACGACAGGCGGCAAAGCATACCCTATACTACCAACTCCTTCCCTATTACCACAACAAGGGCGGGTGTTACTTTACGCTTCATTTTTGCTCAGTAATAACACGGCGTTCACAGCCCTTTTGCCCGATAAATTGTATATTTGTACATTCAAAAACATTACCGGCAATGACTGTTGAACAGCATTTTGAAGATAAACTGGACCAGGAGCTTACTATAGAGCCGCGCGATTGGATGCCCGATGAATACCGCAAAACGCTCATCAGGCAAATTTCACAACACGCACATAGCGAAATAGTAGGTATGCTGCCTGAAGGCAATTGGATAACACGCGCTCCAAGCCTGCGCCGTAAAGCTGTTTTACTGGCAAAAGTGCAGGATGAAGGTGGCCATGGCCTATACCTTTACAGCGCTGCCGAAACTTTAGGCATTAGCCGCGACGAGATGTACGATCAGTTGCATACAGGTAAGGCTAAATACTCTTCCATATTCAACTACCCAACTATTAGCTGGGCCGATATGGGTGCTATTGGCTGGCTGGTTGATGGCGCTGCCATTATGAACCAGGTACCGTTGTGCCGTACCTCTTACGGCCCTTATGCCCGTGCTATGGTGCGTGTATGTAAAGAAGAAAGCTTTCACCAGCGCCAGGGTTTCGAAATAATGCTTACACTTTCAAACGGTACCGCTGTACAAAAGAAAATGGCGCAAGATGCATTGAACCGATGGTGGTGGCCATCTATCATGATGTTTGGCCCTACCGATGAGGCAAGCCCTAATACCGAACAAAGCATGCGTTACCGCATTAAACGCTTTACTAATGATGAATTGCGCCAGAAATTTATAGATGTCACAGTTGAGCAAACTAAAATTCTGGGGCTTACCCTGCCCGATCCTGATTTGAAATGGAATGAAGAACGTGGCCATTATGATTTTGGCCCTATCAATTGGGATGAATTCTGGAATGTGGTAAAAGGCAATGGCCCTTGCAATAAAGAGCGCCTTGAAACACGCAAGAAAGCATGGGAAGAAGGCGCCTGGGTACGGGAAGCAGCCCTGGCATACACCCAAAAACGTAAGGAAAGAAATGCAATAAAAGCAGCATAAGCTGCCCACACACTAACTGTATAGAAATGACAAATAAAGAGTGGCCTCTTTGGGAGGTCTTTATACGCAGTAAAGCAGGGCTCGATCATAAACATGCAGGTAGCTTGCATGCAGCCGATGTACAAATGGCTATAGAAAATGCCCGCGATGTATATACACGCCGCATGGAAGGCGTAAGCATCTGGGTAGTAGAAAGCAAGTACATACATGCATCCGATCCATCAGAGTCTGATTCGATGTACGAACCAGCTAACGATAAAGTATATCGTCATCCTACATTTTACGATTTACCCGACGAGCTCAAGCACATGTAGTTGAATTAATAATTGTCAGCCAACCAACAAACAACTCATGAGTCAGTCAACAGATCAATTACTTTATACTTTACAAATAGCAGATAATGCCCTCATACTTGGTCACCGCATCAGCGAATGGTGTGGCCACGGGCCAATATTGGAGCAGGATATCGCCATCACCAATACTGCGCTCGATCATCTGGGCCAGGCGCGTAGCTTGTACCAGTACGCTGCCAACCTCTTCAATGCTTTACCTGCCGAAGAAAAAAACAATCTCTTCAGTTCACCTGTATTGCAGCAAAATGTGGCTGTAGGCAACGCAATAGATGAGGATGACCTTGCCTATCTGCGCGATGGCTGGGATTTCAGGAATACCTTATTAGTTGAGCAGCCTAATAAAGACTGGGCTTACACCATAGCACGATCCTTTTTTTACGATAGTTTCAGTTACTACTTTTATACAGAACTACAAAAAAGCAAAGACGAAACACTTGCCGCCATTGCCGAAAAATCGTTGAAGGAAGTTACCTATCATATACGCTGGAGCAGCGAATGGGTAATACGCCTGGGCGATGGCACAGAAGAAAGCCATCAGCGGATGCAGGAAGCCATCAATGAACGTTGGGCATATACAGGCGAATTGCTGACCATGAGTGCTGTCGATATAGCAATGCAGCAACAAGGCATTGGTGTCGATCTGGAAGCTATACGCCACCTGTGGCAGGCAAGGGTGAACACGGTGATTGCCGAAGCAGGGCTTACACTGCCCACCACAAAATGGATGCAGGAAGGCGGTAAAGACGGCCGGCATACAGAGCATTTAGGCTATATACTTGCTGAATTGCAGTTTATGCAAAGGGCCTATCCTAATATGGAGTGGTAATATACCGTTCTGTCAGCGTTGAACATATAGACGTCAATTTTTAACTATTATCAGCCAAAACTCTTAGTAAATTTGGCTATGCCCGCTACTGTTTCAAAAGACCAGGTTTACGATTGGTTAGCTTCTGTTACCGATCCTGAAGTTCCTGTGCTTACCATACTTGACCTGGGTATTGTGCGCGATGTGCAATTGAGTAGTATTGACAACGAACCTGCCGTTACTATATACATAACCCCAACATATAGTGGTTGTCCCGCAATGGATGTTATAAGTATAAATATTCGCATGGCGCTTATAAGCCGTGGCATCAGGCATGTAAACATCGAACAGCAACTAAGCCCTGCGTGGACTACCGATTGGATAACGGAAAGCGGCAAGCAAAAGCTGGAAGCTTATGGCATTGCACCCCCTAAACGCAAAGCCGCCAATCCGTTGGGGCTCTTTGAAGAAGACATAGTTACCTGCCCGCGCTGCCATTCTGAAAACACAGAGTTGGTAAGCCAGTTTGGCCCTACATCCTGCAAATCATTATACAAATGCCTCGACTGTAAAGAGCCTTTTGAGCATTTTAAATGCCACTAATTTGTTTTAATATTGTTTTACTCCACGTTATAAATAATTATGAAAAATATTTTCTCTGTTTTACTGATCGCATTATCAACTACCGCCATTGCACAGCCGGGAAAGGCGCCGGAAGTTCCTACACCACCCCCACTTTCCTTCGAAGAAATGCGACTGCCACCTGTTCGTGAGTCTGAAGAGTATAAGAACGTGAGTGAGCAGGTAATGAATGCTATTAATAATGACCCGAATAATATAATGGACGCCATGTCCAACGAAATGCACGTACAATATCCCGGCGATAAAATGGCCGGCTACCTGAAGGGAATAAAAAAAGAATATGGTGAAGCGCGCAACTTCAGATTTTTAACTACAACAGGCTCTGTGGCCCGTTACGAAGCTTCTTTTGATAAGAAACACCAGGTACTGATGAAACTGGGCCTGAATAAAGAAGGAAGATTATCTCTATTAAGCTTTTCTCCATACAACGAAGAAAAGGAAGTGCCGCCTATGGAGCAAAATAGTACTAAACTTTCATTGCCTTTCGAAGGTGAATGGTATGTATTATCGGGCGGTATAAATAATATCGACAGGGAAAATTCTCCCTTCAGCCAACGTGCCGCTGCAACGTTTGTAATGCGGAAGGCAGGCAATACTTATAAAACCAATGGCTACGAAAACACCGATTATTATGCTTACGGACAAGCAATATTAGCGCCTTGCGATGCTACTGTAGCCAGGGTAATAGATAATATTAACGATAATGAACCAGGTAGTATTAATACAATGTTTGCAGGTGGTAATACAGTTGTACTGAAAACCGATAAGAACGAATACATTGTGCTGGGCCATTTGAAAGACGGCTCTATAAAAGTAAAAGAAGGCGATAAAGTAAAAAAAGGTGCTACCCTTGCTGAATGTGGCAATTCAGGCGATAGCAATGAACCTTCATTATATTTCAACGTTCAAAATACCGATGGTACATTGCCTACAATAGGCGCAAAAGCGCTGTTCAGCAACGTGGTAGCGGTTATGCCCGATGGCAAAACAGAAAGCAAACAACTTTATACGCCCGTTATGGGCAGTAGCGTAAAAGCAAAATAAGCACCTGTTAATTTGTACGAAAAAAAATCACAGTCTTTAGCACCTATACATGTGTTTTACCAGCGCGTGTTGCGGAATCTTTTAGTTGCCTGTGGCATACTTGCATTTTGTCTTACCATCGGTATATTAGGTTACCATTATACCGATGGTATCGAATGGATCGACGCACTGCATAATGCTTCTATGATACTAAGTGGTATGGGGCCGGTAGTTGAGATAAAATCGACCGGTGGCAAGTTATTCTCTTCAGCTTATGCTTTATTCAGTGGTGTAGCATTCATTACCAATATAGGCATCATACTTGCGCCTATGGCGCATAGGTTATTTCACCGCCTGCATTTGGAAGAAGATTGATTTTTTATTCAGCTTTGAACTTAGGTAACACGGCCAGCGCTTCTTTCGCAGCCTGCTGCCCTGCTTCTTTTTTATTGTAACCATTGCCTGTAGCCAGCATTTCGCCATCCAGCATTACAGCTATTACAAATATCTTACGCGCGCCATCTACTTTTTCTTCTATGGTATCAAAGCTTACCGTATGGCTGTTCTTTTGCGCCCAGCTCAGCAGTTTATTTTTAAAGTTGGTATCTGTATTTTCCAGCAGTTCAATATCTATATAAGGCTTTATCATCTGGTTCATGATAAAGTTGCGCGTACGCACAAAACCCTGGTCAAGATACACCGCACCTATTAAAGCTTCCAGTGCGTTGCCAAATATATGGCTGCGGCTCAGGCTGCGGTCGTTCTGGTTATACTGCACCAGCTTTTGCAAGCCCATGCGCAGTGCTACGCTGTTCAGCGTTTCGCGCCTCACAATGCGCGATCGCATTTCCGTTAGGTAGCCTTCCGATTGGTTAGGATATTTTTTGAACAGGTAGTCCGCCACTATCGATCCCAGTATAGCATCACCCAAAAACTCCAGGCGTTCGTTATTCTGTGCCAGCTCTTCAATACGCGAGCGGTGCATAAGTGCCAGCTGATAATAGGGTAAATGCTTGGGTGAGTAACCCAATAAGTGTTCCAGCTGCCTTAGCAAATCTTTGTTAGGCGAAAAAAGATGTAAGATTCGTGATGTGAATCTGCGCAAAGCTATTCTTCAAATTTTTTGAAAATAACAGAAGCGTTATGCCCCCCAAAACCAAAAGTATTACTCAATGCAGCGCGTAAAGGACGTTCCTGTGCTTTATTGAAAGTAAGGTTCAGTCTCGAGTCAATTGCGGGGTCATCAGTAAAATGGTTGATGGTTGGCGGTATAATACCGTGCATCACGGCCTTAATACTGGCTATAGCTTCAATGGCGCCTGCACCACCCAACAGGTGCCCGGTCATCGATTTGGTAGAGCTTATATTCAGGTTATAAGCATGTTCTTCAAATACCTTTTGTATGGCTATCAGTTCAGCCACATCGCCTAGTGGGGTTGAAGTACCGTGCACGTTTATATAGTCAATATCTTCAGGTTTCATATGTGCATCGGCCAGTGCATTACGCATTACGTTTATCACGCCCAGCCCTTCGGGGTGGGGTGCGGTCAGGTGGTATGCGTCAGCGCTTAGCCCGCCGCCTGCTACTTCTGCAAATATTGTAGCGCCACGGCGTTTGGCGTGCTCATATTCTTCCAGTATCAGTGCGCCTGCGCCTTCACCCAGTACAAAACCATCGCGGTCCTTATCAAAAGGCCTGCTGGCTGTTTTAGGGTCGTCGTTACGTTCCGATAAAGCCTTCATAGCATTGAAGCCACCAATACCTGCTTCCGTTATTACCGCTTCCGATCCGCCGCATACTATAGCATCGGCCATACCTAGCCTCAGGTAGTTGAACGAATCGATAATAGCGTTGTTTGAAGACGCACAGGCACTGACAGTTGCAAAATTGGGACCGCGGAAACCATATTTCATTGAGATATGGCCCGGTGCAATGTCCAGAATAAGCTTTGGAATGAAGAAGGGGTTGAAACGTGGGGTACCGTCGCCGGCGTTGAATTGCTTCATTTCTTCAATGAAGGTAATCATACCGCCTATGCCCGATGCCCATATTACACCAACCCTATCTCTATTAATACCTTCCTGTTCCAGGTTGGCTTGCTGCACAGCTTCGGTGGCAGCCACCATCGCTAATTGAGAAAAACGGTCAAGTTTACGCGCTTCTTTCCTTTCGAAATGATCTTCGGGATTGAAGTTCTTCAGTTCGCAGGCAAATTTCGTTTTGAATTTGCTGACATCGAATTGCTTAATGAAATCGGCGCCCGAAACTCCATTAATTAATCCCTTCCAGTATTCTTCTACGGAATTTCCTAATGGGGTCAAGGCACCGATACCGGTAACGACAACTCGTTTTAACGGCGAATTCATTGAAACAATTTCAGTTACTGTGATTGCTGATTAATTACTTACGTGTTTTTCCAGATACGATACAGCCTGGCCAACGGTAGTGATGGTTTCAGCTTGTTCATCAGGAATAGAGATGTTGAATTCTTTTTCGAACTCCATGATCAGTTCTACTGTATCCAGAGAATCAGCTCCTAAATCGTTAGTAAAACTAGCTTCAGGGGTTACTTCTGATTCGTCAACACCTAACTTATCCACGATGATTTTCTTTACGCGATTTGCAATTTCAGACATGGTTATGCAATTTGATTTTATGCTGCAAAAATATACTTTTTGGCAAAACGGCGAAATAATAATGCTATTCTTTCAAATTCATTTCATTTCTATATTTCGCGAGGCTTGTTTATTACCGCTTCAACTATGTTTCCATCCTTCATTATCAGCGTTCTGTCGGTCATAGTTGCCAATTCTTCGTTATGTGTTACCAGGATGAATGTTTGATTCAATTCCTTCCTCAATTGAAGAAAAAGCTGGTGTATAGCCACCGCATTCGCACTATCCAGGTTGCCCGTAGGCTCATCAGCCATTATTATCGATGGCTTATTTACCAGTGCCCTGGCAATAGCTACCCGCTGCTGCTCGCCGCCCGATAGCTCCGCTGGCTTATTATCTAAACGGCTACCCAGCCCCACAGTCTCCAGCATAGCCGCTGCTTCTTTAAGCGCCACTGCCTTCCCTCTTCCAGCTATCCACAATGGCACTGCTACATTTTCAACCGCACTAAACTCTGGCAGCAAATGGTGAAACTGAAACACAAAGCCCAGGTGCTTGTTGCGAAAGCGTGCCTGCTTCCTGGCCGGCAGCGCAAATACATCAACCCCGTCTATCGTCACAGTACCTGCATCAGGTTTATCTAACGCGCCCAGCAAGTGCAGCAAGGTACTTTTTCCCGCCCCTGAAGGCCCTGTTATGGAAACTATCTCTCCTTTACTTACTTCTAAAGATACCCCATTTACCACTGTAAGATTGGAATACTTTTTGAGTATGTTTTGTGCCGAAAGCATAGTGTAAATATGTACCAAATTGATAGCAATAACAACTTTGCAAAACATATTACACTATTTGCATATTGCTTATTGTTATCGATATGTAAGCATCAGCTAATAAAATTTGTATTGTTTGTTTGAAAACTTACATTTGCGGAAATCAATAATAAAAATAAAATATTTTTAATATGTTTTGGACACTCGAATTAGCATCACATCTTGAGGACGCACCCTGGCCAGCAACAAAAGACGAGTTGATAGATTACGCTATCCGTTCTGGCGCCCCGCTTGAAGTGGTGGAGAATTTACAAGAGCTGGACGACGAAGGTGAGATATACGAAGGCATAGAAGATATATGGCCCGACTATCCTACCCAGGAAGATTTCTTCTTTAACGAGGATGAATATTAATTACTTCAATTGAAATAAATGAATTCAAGCGCCATTCCTGGCGCTTTTTTATTTCCATAAATTACGCCAATTTATTGTATTTTTGTACATCTCCGGAGAGCAGATAAAATGTAGTATGCAGCCCCCGGAACACAATAACAAAAACAATATGCGTTGTTCAATTTTGCTATAAACAGAAAACTTTGTCTTGCGGCATTTCCCTTCAAAAAGCTTTGCTACAGCGCATTGCAACACACAATGCACCATCAGAAAAAAAATTATTTTTTTCATTTTTTCAACAAAATTGAACAACAGATATACTTAATTATATGTATCGCTTCCTCGACTTCGGTGGCAGTACACCATCGGGGTACCAGTAGTTCTTCCATTGTTCAGGCTCCAGTGCGTCGGCTACATCAAAGTCGCCTATCTTGGTACGCCTAAGCTCTTGCAGGTAGCCACCGCAACCCAGAGCTTGTCCAAAGTCGTGGGCCAGCGAGCGGATATAAGTACCCGTACTGCATGCTACCCTAAAGTGCACCTCAGGCAGTTCAACCTTGGTTATCTCGAACGTCGTGATGCTTACTGCACGTGGTTGCAGCACTATCTCTTTGCCGGCACGTGCCAGTTCATAAGCGCGTTTGCCATCCTTCTTTATGGCCGAATGGATAGGTGGGGTTTGCAGTATATCGCCCACAAACTGCGGCCTTGCAGCTTCTATATCAGCAGCTGTTATGTGTTCAAAGGGCTTGAAGTCTTCGGGCTCGCTCTCAAGATCGTAAGTGGCGGTTACAGCGCCCAGGTGTATAATACCAACATACTCCTTAGGCAACTGCTGAAACTCGCTGATGCGTTTGGTAAACTTGCCTGTGCAGCATATCAGCAAGCCTGTAGCAAGGGGGTCTAATGTACCGGCATGGCCTATCTTGGCAATGAGCATCTTGCGCACCTTGTGTATGGCATCAAAAGAGGTCCAGCGGTAAGGTTTATCAATGAGTATAACGCCGCCTTGTTGTAGTTCGGCAGGCATTGGTTTAGGCATCATGGCCGCAAAGGTAATATATAGTTCAGTCTGCCTAACTTTACAGCTATATGTCGCTTTTCGAAACAAAGAACGGGCCTTTTATTATTGCCGGCCCTTGTAGTGCTGAGACCCGCGAACAGGTGCTGGAGACCGCAATGGCTGTGCAGCAGATGCCGGTGCATCTCTTCCGCGCAGGTGTATGGAAGCCGCGTACCAGGCCGGGCAGCTTTGAAGGCAATGGTGTTGAAGCCCTGGAATGGCTGCAGGAAGTGAAGCAAACATACGGGTTGAAAGTAGCCATAGAAGTAGCAGAACCTGTACATGTGGAACTGGCGCTGAAGTATGGTATAGATGTAGTTTGGATAGGTGCACGTACTACGGTAAACCCGTTCCAGGTGCAGCATATAGCTAATGCACTGAAAGGGGTACAGATACCGGTAATGGTGAAGAACCCCGTTAACCCGGATGTAGATCTTTGGGAAGGCGCTATTGAACGATTGCAAAGTGCCGGCATTACCGATGTGGCAGCTATACACCGTGGCTTTTCAGGCTATAATGCGGTATCGCAATACCGCAACCTCCCTAACTGGCCCATACCAATAGAGCTGAAAAGACGCAAGCCGGAACTACCGGTTATTTGCGACCCCAGCCATATAACCGGCAACCGTAACCGTATAGCCGAGGTATCGCAAAAAGCATTGGATATGGGGTTTGACGGACTGATGATAGAGACACACCCGCATCCTGATGAAGCCTGGAGCGATGCGGCACAACAAGTGACCCCTGCAGTCTTGAACACCATTCTGAAACAACTCATAGTGCGGCAGAAAGATACTGCTGATATGAGCAAGCTTATGGAACTGGATCATTTACGCCAATTGGCCGATAGTGTAGATGTGGAGATCATAGACCTGCTGGCAAGACGTATGGAACTTAGTGTACGTATGGGCGAAGTAAAACGCGATTGCAACATGACCGCTTACCAACCCGAGCGCTGGCGGGAGATTGTTAGTACCAGGGGCGCACGTGCAAAGACATTGAATATATCGCCCGATTTCATTATTGCCCTATATGAAATGATACACGATGAAAGCATAAAAAAACAACTGGAAATACTACAAGGTTCAACTAAAAAAGTAAAAAGCTAATTTTAGCACTTCAATTTTAAAATAGAATAACATTGTCGCTTAAGCAACATAAAGACGAACAGGTAAGGTACGACCAGCAGGTAGAGAACTCAAGGAATTATGTATTGCCTTTTATAGAAAAGACAAAGAAGCTGGTACCGGGCACAAGGGTGCTGGAAATTGGTTGTGGCGAAGGTGGCGTGCTTACACCTTTTATTGAAAAAGGCTGCTATTGCGTAGGTGTTGACCTTAACCAGCTGCGTATTGATCTTGCTAATAGGTTTCTTTTGCAAGCAGTAGCCGATGAAAAAGCAGCTTTTTTGTATAAAAATGTGTACGACAAAGACTTCCTTGAAAAGTACAGAGGCTATTTCGACATTATTATTCTGAAGGACACTATCGAACATATACCCGAACAGGAGAAATTCATCCCTTACATAAAGCAATTACTAAGGCAAGACGGCCAGATCTTTTTTGGTTTCCCGCCGTGGTATATGCCTTTTGGTGGCCACCAGCAAATATGCGAAGGCAAACTTGCAAGCAAACTGCCATACTACCATATTTTACCTAAACCATTATATAAAGGCCTGCTGAAAATGATGGGTGAAAGTGAAGGTAAGATTGGAGAACTGGAAGAAATATATGATACACGTATCAGTATTGAACGTTTTGAAAAAATAATAAAGGATAGTGGCCTTATCATTTTTCAAAAGCAGCACTACCTCATTAACCCGATATATAAATACAAGTTTGGGTTAGAGCCCAGGGAGCAATGGGAAGTAATATCTGCTATACCATTTCTGCGCAACTTCCTTACTACCTGTGTGTACTATACAGTGGGTTGATTCCAGATGCGCCAGGCAGCTTCGGCCTGAAGATGTAGCATTTCAAGGCCATTCTTAGTTTGGGCTCCGTGCATCTTCCCCATCTTCAGAAACAATGTCTCTTCGGGGTTGTAGATGAGGTCGTATAACAGATGTTCAGAACCAATTGATGTGAATGGTATTGGTGGTACTTTATCCATATCAGGATGCATACCCAGGGGAGTTGTATTAATAATAAGCCGATGAGCGGTAATCAGCTCATCGGTAAGATCGTTGTAAGTTAAGTTCTCCGGGCCTTTAGTTCGCGACACCATCTCATACGCTATACCAAGCTTAGCCAAGACATAAGTCACCGCTTTAGACGCTCCGCCAGTGCCTAATACTAATGCATGGGTGTGGTGCCGTTGCAGGAGTGGCAGCAAACTTTCTTTGAAACCGATAACATCGGTATTATAGCCTTTAGCACTACCATTTATTATAGAGATGCAGTTCACGGCCCCAATAGCCTCCGCAACAATATCCAGTTCATTAAGATAGCTAATAACAGATTGCTTATAAGGTATCGTAACGTTTAGCCCGCAAATGTGTGGATGTGTTTGCAGCAACGAAGCGAAATGCCCGATATCAGGTATAGGAAATGAGTGGTAAACTGCATCTATCCCTTCGCATTGAAACTTACTATTGAAGTATGAAGGTGAGAATGAATGCGTAAGCGGGTAACCTATCAGACCGTACTCAGCTTGCATGAAGGTGTATTAAAATACTAAAGGTGCACTATACGTACACCCTTAGTTTATCAGTTACTTGTCTTTGTTCAGGAACAGGTGAAAAGTGTCACCCCGCAGGCCATAACGCATCGATTCCAGTGGCAGCACTTCATTTGGCGCCAGGTTGCCCAGGTTTACGTTAGCACCCAGCAGCTCCAGGAAGTAAACCTGTTGCGCTTTCTGTGGTGCTTCCCAGATGATCTTCTCATAAGGTATCTGGGTAAGTATCTCTTGCACCAGGCCTTCGCGCACTTCACCACTACCACGATATATACCAACATTTCCCGCTTCGCGGGCTTCAGCTATTACATAAGTTGAACCTGATTCCAGTTCTGCGCGCATCAGTTCTATCCATTTGTATGGAGGCATGATATGCGCTGCGTCTTTAGAACCTACTTCCGATAATACAGTTACATGTTTGGCCAGTTTCTCGATATAACCGCATTTTTCATTGTGAGGGATAATGATAGAGCCATCCGACACTTCTACGTGATTCAGTCCGTAATCTTTAATAATATTCAGGTAATCATCAAACTGGTTGCGAATGAGGAAGGCTTCGAACAAAGTACCACCAAAATAAACGGGTATATTGTAAGAACGGTAGATATCTATCTTTTCGCGAAGGTTTTGCGTAACAAAAGCAGTACCAAATCCAAGTTTAGCTATATCGACATAAGGTGCCGCTACTGACAGAAAGTTCTTTACCTCTTCGTGGCCCATACCCTTGTCCATTACCATTGTTAAGCCGTATGTGCGTGGGCTTTGCGTGCGTTCAGGAAGATTATTTAATGTAAAATTCATGGATATCAATTTTTCAATTGTGGCAACAAAGGTAAGGGATAACCTGCCTTATGTGCAAAAATGCATTTTTCACTTGTATCTTAGCAGGCATATTTATTTATATGAAACGTAACGTAGCAGCATTAGGTTTGGTTTTAGGTTTGCTGATGCCTATGATAGGCGTAGTTATCATGTTCCTGGTAAAGTTCAGCAACGAAGGTTTTAGTAATTATATAATGGCTATATTCAACAATGGCAAGTTTGGCTTC
>CAMLFX010000047.1 GCA_946479435.1 uncultured Sphingobacteriales bacterium
CTTTATATCGGCTATTTTTAAAATTGCATTTTTAATTATACAAAAAAATAATAAAACCAATAAAAAAAATACGCGGCCCGCTTTGGGGGCCGCTTCTTTTTATACCTAATTGAATTGATTATTTATTAGTAGCACCTGGTCGATCAGAAGTGGATTTAGGAGTATTACTATTAGTAGCACCTGGTCGATCAGTAACTTTAGTACCTCCCTGGTTAGTAGCACCTGGTCGAGTAGAGGTTTTAGTATTATCCGGCTTAGTAGGTTCAGGCTTTGAGGATGTATTGGTGCTCGGCTTTTTAGTGCCTGATGTAGAGCTGCCGCCTGTCTTAGCACCACAAATAGAATCTGCTTTCATAGTAGCCATTGCATTGATAAGCGAATCATTTTGCATCATCATTTCCATTCTCAGTTCTTCAACACGTGCGTTCACCATCGAATCTATTTGTGCATCGCTTGCGCCGGTATTTGCATCGTTTTGGCAAGAAGCCAGGGCTAGCAACCCGCCTGCAATCAATAATAATCCTTGTTTTTTCATTGTTGTTAGTTTTGGTTTGTTTACAAAATTATTGTAGTGACTGATTAAATACAAAGAAAGTGCCAGTTAATAGATTTATAGCATGTTGCAAGTTATAAAAATAATAAAACCGCCTCTTATTGAGGCGGTTTACATTTTATGCTGTAACAGCAGGCTTATTCACCTACTACTTCAAATTCTATTTCAAGTACATTTTCTTTACCGAAATCGATACTTGCTTTGTGCGTACCAGCTTCCTTCACATCATCAAGTATGGTGATGCGGCGACGGTCAATTTCATATCCTTTTTGCTCGCGGATAGCACGTGCCAATTGGATAGATGTAACTGAACCGAAAATTTTACCGCTGGTACCCAATTTAGCACCTAGTTTCACAGGGCTTGCTTTCAGTACTTCTGTCACCTTAGCTATTTCAGCCATCAGTTTATCCTCGCGTTTTTGCTTTTGCTTGCGGCGCTCTTCTAATATTTTCATATTAGAACCACTCGCTTCAATAGCAAATTTTTGAGGTATTAGGTAGTTACGGGCATATCCTGGCCTTACTTCTACCAGCTCATGGGCACCGCCCAGGTTGTCTACGTCTTTTATAAGGATTACTTGCATGATCTGTTTTTATTTTAAAAGGTCAGTTACATAAGGCATCAAAGACATTTGACGTGCCTTTTTAACAGCTTGGGCTACTTTACGCTGAAATTTCAGCGAGTTGCCGGTAATACGGCGGGGTAGCATTTTACCTTGTTCGTTCACAAATTTTTTCAGGAATTCAGCATCTTTATAATCTACATATTTGATGCCCATTTTCTTAAAACGGCAGTATTTCTTCTGGCGTTTCTCAACACGTGTTGAGGTTAAGAATTTTATTTCGTTTTGCTTTGCCATTGTTTCAGAATTTAAAGAGATTAAGCGTTTACAGCTTCAACAGAGTTTTTGTTGCGCTTTTTAGCATTGTACTCAACTGCATATTTATCCAGGCGGGTAATCATATGGCGCATGATATTTTCATCACGGTTCATTTGAATTTCCAGCTTAGCGTTTACATCGCTGCCTGCCTGGTAGCTCAGCAACCAGTAAAGGCCTGTAGTTTTTTTAGCAATTGGGTAAGCAAGTGAGCGAAGGCCCCAAGCGTCCTGGTGTACAATTTTCCCACCATTTTCTTTGATGAAGTCAGCAAACTTCTTTTGTGAAGCTTTAAAGTCATCTTCTGCCAATACCGGCGTAAAGATCACCATCAGCTCGTAATCCTGAAGGTTGTTTTTTGTTGCCATAAAAAAATTATGTTGTTAATAAATACCAATCACCCGGCAGCAACTGCGGACACATTCATTTTACCTTTCAGTAATAATTCTGTGGCCGGGTAAATTTGGGACGGCAAAGGTAGGGATTATCTTGGGAATTAAAAAGTCAAAACGCAAAAAAGCATAATGTCTGCCTTTAGCTTAATTTCAGGCCAAACCTACTGAATATCAATCCGGAATAATTAAGACTATGGATGAAAAATGCCCTCTTTGCGATAGGCCGCTAGCTGAGCCAATTACCAAACATCATCTGATACCACTGAGTAAAGGCGGTAAGGACACACCCACAGTGCCTATGCATAAGATATGTCACGATAAAATACATGCTACTTTTACTGAAACTGAGCTAAAAACATACTACCATACCATAGAAAGATTGCAGGAACACGAAGAAATAGGCCGTTTTATAAAATGGGTAAAGAAGAAAGAACCTGAGTTTTACGATAAATCGGTGAAGGCGAAAAAATAGCTATTTCTTAGATTTAAGTACTTTCTGTGCTCTTGACCTGAATGCAGCCGAAGGCTCATGTTCCAGTTCATCATTTATAATAGCAAGTAACTCCTGCCTTATATCAGGATATACTTTCGAGAGATTATCTAAAACCGTCATAGAAAAAACGCGTACTGCTATAGCTTCTTTTGGGTCTGCTAATAGTTCAAAGCAGGCATTCATTACTATGCCCTGATGTTTTTCAGGTACATCTACATATTGAAGTATCCTTACTACATTTCTTTTTACAGAGCCATGTACACCGGGTTCATTCATCCGCCGTAGCATCTGGGGTATGTAAGGCTCAAATAATTCAGGGTATATTTTACCAACATCACCTAAGGGCCAGCCGGCACATTGAGATGCCCTGTATTCATCATACAGGAAAATATCTGCCAGTTGCTTCAGGCGGGCTTTGTCTTTACCTACCCAGGCAACAATTTTTGCAGCGTCTTCTTTACCCTGCTTATTTAGCAGTTCTGCCCTTAAATCCATACACAAATATTAAGAAACATTTTCTTTTTACATCTCCCCTACACCCTTTACATTCGCAGTCCGCAAGAAAACGTATATGACAGAATTTGCATCCAACATTTCCGCCAAGCTTAATATAAAACTAGCACAGGTAAGCACCGTACTTCAATTATTAAATGAAGGTGCTACTATACCTTTCATAGCCCGCTACCGTAAAGACCAGACCGGCGCGCTGGATGAAGTACAGATACAAAACATACAAGACGAAGCCAAGTTCCAGAAAGAGTTTTCGGAGCGCAAGGCTTTTATAGAAAAGACCATAACCGAACAAGGTAAGATGACCGAGGCCTTGCAAAGCAAACTCGATGCATCTACTACCTTATCAGAACTGGAAGATATTTACCTGCCATACAAACCTAAGCGCAAAACCAAAGCACAGACCGCCCGCGAAAATGGCTTAGAACCTTTAGCATTACTGGTGCTGGAGCAGGGAAGTATATCGCCAGATACAGAAGCTGAGCAGTATATAACCGAAACAATAAAAACAAAAGAAGAGGCATTGCAAGGCGCGCGAGACATTATTGCTGAGCTGGTAAATGAAGATGCGCAAGCCCGTGCTAAAATACGCAGGCTGTTTGAAGACACAGCTACTGTACAAAGCAAAGTATTGGCCGATAAAGAAACCGAAGGAGCTAAGTATAAAGATTATTTTGATTTCTCTGAACCTGTTTCTAAAATACCATCGCACCGCATCCTGGCTGTAATGCGTGGTTTTATGGAAGGCATATTGCGTATGAGCATATCGCCTGTTGAAGAAGATGCGCTGACTATGCTGGAACGCAACTTTGTAACTGCAAACAACGAGGCTGCCAAACAAGTAAAAAAAGCTATAAAAGACGCATACCGCCGCTTATTGCAACCAAGCCTAGAAAGCGAATTTCGCATGATGCTAAAAACAAAAGGCGATGAAGAAGCGATCAGTGTATTTGCCGAGAACCTTCGTCAGCTTTTACTAAGCTCACCGTTAGGCAGCAAGCGCATATTAGCAATTGATCCTGGCTACCGTACAGGTTGTAAAGTGGTTGTTCTTGATGAAAAAGGAAGCCTGCAAAAAACCGATCTTATATATATACACGAGCAAAATAACAGGCTGCTGGATGCAGAACATAAAGTACGTTCGCTGGTACAACAATATAACATACAAACCATAGCTATCGGCGACGGCACAGCCGGTCGTGAAACAGAACAGTTCATCAAGAGGCTGAATCTTGGCTTGCCCATATTCCTGGTGAATGAAGACGGCGCGTCTATCTATTCAGCATCGGAAATAGCACGCGAGGAATTCCCGGACCAGGATATTACCGTACGTGGTGCAGTAAGTATTGGCCGCAGGTTGATGGATCCTTTAGCTGAATTGGTTAAGATAGATCCTAAGAGCATTGGTGTTGGGCAGTACCAGCACGATGTTAACCAGATACGCCTAAAAGAAAAGCTGGACCAAACAGTAGTAAGCTGCGTAAACACAGTTGGTGTAAACCTGAATACAGCAAGTAAACACTTACTAAGCTATGTAAGTGGTATCGGCCCATCTATTGCCGATAACATAGTAAACTATCGCAATGAAATTGGCCGCTTCGATTCCCGTAAACAATTGCTTAAAGTACCTCGCTTAGGGAATAAAGCTTTTGAGCAATGTGCAGGTTTCTTACGTATAAAGGAAGGTAAAAATCCGTTAGATGCTAGTGCCGTACACCCAGAAGCTTACGAAGTAATCGCTAAAATGGCAGGCGACTTGAATACCGATGTAAAAAAACTGATAGGTAACTTAGAGCTTATAAACCAAATTGATGCTAAAAAATATACTACTGAAACTTTAGGTCAGCATGCAATACAAGATATACTGAGTGAACTTAAAAAGCCGGGGCTTGATCCTCGTAGCGAAGCACAGCAATTTGAATTTGCTAATATCTATAGTATAGAAGACGTGCATGTAGGTATGGTAGTACCGGGTGTGGTAACCAATCTTACCCGTTTTGGTGCCTTTGTAGATATTGGTGTAAAACAAGACGGGTTGGTGCACGTGTCGGAAATATCGCACACTTATATTTCCGACCCTAACGAAGCACTTAAACTAAACCAGCATGTAACGGTTAAGGTATTGGAAGTAGATACTGCCCGCAAACGCATTGCCCTATCTATAAAACAAACGCAGGAAGCACCTGCCCGCAGAGAGCGCCCTAAACACCAGGGTAACTTCAATAACAAGCCACAACAAAAAGAACAAGCACCAGCCACTATGGATGACGCCCTGAGCTTATTGAAAAAGAAGTTTGGCAAATAATTTACTTTATATTACTAAAAACACATAAGAATTAATATCAATATAACATTTTGATTAGATGCAAAACAAAGAGCATTAAGGCTTTTATAGAATAATTTAACATCTGTAGGCAAAAAGCTTTACCTTTGCACAAATTGAGGAGCATGAGTAATAAGTTGATTTTCCGTAAAGCAAAAGAAATGCACTTTAAGATTGGTGGTAAACAACCACAATTGCAGGTAGGTGAAATTCAAAGTGAATTAAGTCTTTCCAGGGAAGAAATGAAATATTACCTCGATTCCCTTAAAAAACTCCGCCTTATCAAGTTTGATGAAGAAATACCCGATGTTATAGAAATGACCAAAGTAGGGTTAAATACTGTAATATAATCTCCTATACAGTATATTATATTTCATATAATATAATTATTACCGATACATTAAAATCAGGTGTTAACACATCTTATTTTAATGTGTTTTTAATGGTATGCATGCTTAATTTTAGATTTCTTTAACCATATTTAACGGTTAGATATAATAAATAAATTATGCATATTTCTATTACCCGTATTATAAGCACGGCCTTACTGTGCGTATCATTACCTATTTGCTCTCATGCACGCATGGTAGCAAATACGGAAATAAATTCAGGCAACAAAAAGCCCCTTTCATTTATAGAGAATAAAGGGCAGATTATTGATCAGAATGGCAACCAAAGAAATGATATTGATTTCAAGTTGCCGCTTTCCGGAATGAATATTTTTCTGGGAGACGGGCAAATTCATTATCAATGGAATAAGTGCCTCACAGAACACGATCCTTCAAAAAATGATCCCTTAAAGCTAAGTGCAGAAGAATTTGCAAAGATTAGGCATGATCATACCTATCAACCCGATCAATACCAATTGTACAGGCTCGATGTGAAGCTAATTGGCGCAAACCTTTCAGCACCGGTAGTTACTACAGAAAAACAGTCCTATTATGAAACATATTATCTGCATCAATGCCAGGGCCAGGTTGCTGCTACTTTTAATAAAGTAACTTATACCAACATATACCCCAATATCGATTGGACATTATACACACACAACGGTGAATTGAAATATGATTTCATTATACATCCGGGTGGCAACCCTAATGATATTAAGCTTCAGTACGATGGCGCAGCATCTTTATCGCTGAATGATGGTGTACTTACAGCTACTACGCCATTGGGCACTATAAGAGAACAAAAACCATACACTTACGCTGCACAAACCAAGCAAGCTGTAGCTTCAAAATATTTGCTTAAAGGTGATGTATTAAGCTTCGACATTGCCGCCAACACTACAGAAGGCGATCTTATAATTGATCCTACCATTAACTGGGGTACATACTATGGTGATGGCGGTGGTGAAATGGGTGGCGCCGTAGAAGCCGATAATGGTGGTAACTCTTACTTAGGCGGCTCTACCGGTAGTATCAGTAATATGGCAACTATTGGTGCACACCAGGTAACACAAGGTGGTGGCAGCGATGGCTTCCTAGTAAAATTCCTGCCTAACGGCACAAGGGCCTGGGCAACTTACTACGGCGATCAGTATGACGAAGGCTTTTATTCTATTGCGTACGATCCTTTCAGCGGTAGTATATATGCCGCAGGTACTTCCGAAAGCACAATAGGTATTGCAACCACGGGTGCTCACCAAACTACTTATGGCGGTGGTACAGTATCAGGTGGCGGCTACTATGGCGGAGATGCAATGCTGATAAAATTTACCAGTACGGGCACCCGTATATGGGGTACGTATTACGGTGGTTCTGGCTACGAATATGAAGCAAGTGTAGCTTGCGATGGGCTGGGCAATATTTTCCTGGCCGGGGGCACATTAAGCTCTAATAACATTGCTTCAGCTACGGGCGCATACCAACCTGCAATTGCGGGTCAGCAAGATGCTTTTTTGGCCAAATTTAATGGTTCTGGCGTGCGCCAATGGGGTACTTATTTTGGCGGATCGGATTACGAATATGGAGCCAGCGTTGCTTGCGATGGTGGCGGCAACATATATATTGTTGGGGAAACTACAAGTTCTAGTAATATTTCTTCAGGCTCTACTGTTCATCAACCTTCATTAGCCGGCAACGATGATGGATATATTGCCAAGTTCAATACTTCGGGGGTACTATCCTGGTCCACTTACTATGGCGGTACTAGCTGGGATGGCTTAAGCGACGCATCCTGCGATGCCGCTGGCAATGTTTACGTTGGGGGCTATACCTACAGCACCACGGGTATAGCTACTACCGGTGCATATAAAGCAAGTCTCACAGGATTTTCTTACGATGCCTGTATAGCAAAATTTAATTCTTCAGGTGTACGCCAATGGGGCACTTACTATGGTGGCGATAGTTGGGAGCAGGTGGCTGGTATTGAAGTAAGGCCTGACGGCTCGTTTTTCGCTGTAGGTATAACCTACAGCCCTACGGGTATAGCTACCACTAATGGCTATCAAACAGTTGTAGGCGGTAATTACGACGCTTATTTAAGTGAATGGAATACTTCAGGTTCAATGATTTATGGTACATATTATGGTGGTACAGGCTATGAATATACCGGCGGCGGCGGGTGGGGCGGCGGGGGCGGCGGCGGCGGGGGCGGCGGCGGCGGCGGTGTTTCGTGGACACCAGCAGGCTATGTATTCCTGGCTGGCGGTACACAAAGCGGCACCAACATTGCTACCAGCAACGGATATCAAACAACTTACGGCGGCGGCGGTTCTGGCGGCTGGTACTATAACGGCGATGCTTTTTTAGCTAGTTTTATAGTAGATACTATGGTGGCTATACGTCAGCCATACGTTGATACAGTACTTTGCCCGGGCGATAGCGTAAAACTCCCTTATGTTGTTACCTATAATTTCAGGTCTGGCAACACATTCACGGCAGAACTTTCTGACCCCACAGGTAGTTTCGCTACAACAACTACAATAGGCACCATTACTTCAGTTAGTAATGATACCATCAGGTGCCAGATACCGGCTACGGTAACTCCGGGTACCGGCTATCGCATACGCATAAAAGCAACTACGCCGTCACGTACCTCTGGCGATAATGAAATAAACATCCGTATTAAACCTATGCCTGCCAGCGTTACTGCCAGCAGCAATGCTCCTATTTGTGAGGACGGCATTCTGAACCTTACCGGTTCAGCTTCAATAACAGGTGGTGGTACTATTACTTATTCGTGGGTAGGTCCTAACACATATACATCTTCTGTACAAAACCCTACAGTATCTCCTGCTACAATAGGTTACGATGGAGACTATACTGTAACAGCTACAAGTGATGGATGCAGCGCAAAAGCGACAACTACAGTTACCTTCCTGCCCGATCCTGCAGTACCATTGGCGGGCAATAATGGCCCTGTATGCCCTGGTAGTAATATTAACTTAACTGCAAATAGTTCTACCCCTGGTGTTACTTATCAATGGACTGGCCCTGCAGCTTTTAACAGTAATATCCAAAACCCAACTGTTTCAAACGCTACCAACACTAAAGCAGGTAACTATAGCGTAATAGCAACTGCGCCTAATGGGTGCAGTTCAGATGCCGGCATTACCACTGTTGTAGTAAAACCTCCGGTTACAGTACCTGTGACCAATGCTAATACGCCAATATGTACCGGTAGCACGTTACAGCTAACAGCTTCTACAGTTCCGGGTGCAACATACCAATGGAATGGACCTCTGGGCTTTACCAGCACTTTGCAAAATCCAACAATACCGGCCATCACTCCAGCACAAGCAGGCTTATATGAAGTAAAAGCGTTCCTTAACGATTGCTGGTCTAATCCCGGACAAATAAATGTTGTAACTACTACCGTATCCTTTATTGGAGGTTATGCCAGCCCTAACGACTCTATTTGCGCAGGCACAGTACCTACATTTGTAGCAATACCTGCTAATCAAGGGCCTATACCTGTTTATCAATGGTATAAAAACTTCCAGCCTGTGGCCGGAGCAACCGGATTAAGGTATGCAGATCCATCTATCGCTGATGGAGACCAGTATTATTGCACTATGTACAGCGTGGGTGTTTGTCCCGATCCTGTTAATGCAAGTACCGATACAATACTTATGACGGTATTACAAACCACTACAAAACCTGAAGTAAGCATATCATCTGTACCGCAACAACCGGTACCCGGTGCCAGTATTACATTCCAGGCGCATATTGTAAATGGTGGTTATACTCCTACTTACCAGTGGTTCCGAAACGATAAACAGATTTGGGGCGCAACCTATTCAAACTGGACCGCTAACAACCTGGAACCTTATGATAAGATCACTGTGGTTGGTTATACCAGCGATCCTTGCGCTGTAGTAGCAACTGATACAAGCGATGCAATAATTATAAACTTCGCTACAGGTGTAAGTGATATAAATAGCGATAATACATTGAATTTGTACCCGAACCCTAACAATGGCGATTTCAAACTTAGTGGATCGGTAACAGGCACAACTCCTGTAGCGCTAACTATTATGAACATAACAGGCCAAACACTGTACAACGAAAAAATACAACCTGAAAAAGGTATGATCGATCATGATATAACCGCAAAAGGAAGATTAGTACCTGGAGTCTATATATTGCGTGTTGAGCAAAACAGCGATATTCAAAATATACGATTTACAGTAACCAGGTAATTATATCTCGGGATAATAAAAAAAGGAGGCTTGGCCTCCTTTTTTTATTAGGGTTAGTAGCAGCTACAGTTTTACGAACATAGATCGGGACATTCTATCTCCATTAAAAAAAACTTCCACTATATAAGTGTTGGTAGGTAACTCTTTTATATTGATCGTATTCTTTTTTCTATCGTTTGCCTTACAAGTGTGAACAATATTCCCCGTCAGATCCATGATCTTAATTTCTTGCATTTCTTCAGTAGCAAATACGTTTAACTCATTACCTGTAGAAATAGGGTACACCTTCAGTACTTTCTCCATAAAAATTGAAACTGACATATAAAATTGTATTAGATGCTGCAAAAATCACATACCGTTAATCTGGTATTTTTGTTTGCGTATCAACGGGTATGCACCAACCCGGCAAATATTAGACTAATAATAATGCAACATGGTTTAATAGTATTTATCAGTCTATTCCGCTAACAATAGTGCTCGTTTCGTCACTTTTCCGCAATTCATGTAAGTACATTTAAGTATATTACATTCCTTAAACTCCATAAATTAAAATAATGAGAAGATTTTTAATTGCCTTTGGCCTGGTAGGAACTATTTTGCCTGCCAATGCGCAAGACAGTGGTAAGGACTATACCTACTCCATTTTCAATGGTAGTGATATAGTTTCTCGAGCAAACTCTTTAGGTGCTGAAGAGATAGCGGTGTTAAAAACTAACTTTCCCGGCTGGATGTTTAGTCTCGATAAAATAAGCGGTGGCGTGTTTGATTTGTACGGACGTGCAACTGTAGTTGCGGGTAGTACTAACGAGGCCAAAAGCCAGGTTTTAATAAACCAAAAGCTTAACCATGCGGGCGTAAACGCTTCTGAATGGAGAACATCGAGAAATATTAGCGCTCCTAAAGCTTCTTATGTAGACTATAAACAATATATAGACAATCATGAAGTGATTTTCTCTAAACTAAGCTTCCGTTTTTCGCCGGATGGTAGAATAACACGTATAAAAAAACAAGTATACGGGCGCCCGGTACAAAATGCTGCGCTTACTTTATCTAACAGGCAAATTATTGATGCAGGTACACTGTTAAGTGGTGTCGATGTTACAAGTATTACCAAACACGTCGCTGATGCTGCTTGGGTATGGTTTCCTGTACCTACTGAAAAAGGATATGAACTCCACCCTGCCTGGCATGTTGTAGCAACTGGCACCGACAAAACAAGTATTCCATTCGAATTGGATGGTTATATAGATGCAACAAATGGTGAGTTGCTGTATAGGATGAACAAAGTAAAATCAGACATCGATGTACAGGTATTTGGTTCTGTTTATAAAGAGAACACAACTGTGCCTCCTGTTTTAGAACCGTTCCCGCATCTTGATGTAGAAGTAAACTTATTGCCCACACGCACCAACGATACAGGCCTCTTCACTACTACCGATCCGGTAGCAACTACCACTATTTACCTGCAAGGCGCATGGTCTACCGTTTTTGATCAAGGCAGCACTACTCCAACAGTTTCAGAAATATTCACCACTTCCGGCCAATATACATTGCCTAATACAGGCGTATTGAACGACCGTTTGATAAATGCATATTATCACGTAAATAGGGTACACGATTTTATGAAACTCCAGCTCCCCACATTTACCGGATTGGATTTTTCACTTCGTACCAATGTTGATATTGGTGGCGGCACTTGTAACGCATTTTATTCAGGCAATTCAATCAACTTTTTTGCTGAAGGTGGTGGCTGTAAATCTTTTGCTGAGATTGGCGACATAATCTACCACGAATATGGCCATGCTATTTCCGATATGTTTTATGCCGACCAGGGAGCTAGCACTATTTTTAACGGCGCGCTCAATGAAGGTAATTCCGATGTATGGGGAATGGGTATTTCTAAAGATTCTATATTAGGCAGATTTACCAATATCGGTAGTCCTGCCAGCTTTATCCGCCGTTACGATATAGATTATAAAGTATTCCCGAAAGACATAACAGGTGAAGTACATGCCGATGGCGAAATAATAGCCGGCTGCTGGTACGATGTAGCTAAAAACCTTAATAGCTACGATATGATGTCAACCCTATTCAGCGCCACTTATTATGATGTGCCCGATGGGCCTAACGGAATGGAAGGCATGGTTTATCACGATGTGCTTGTATCAGCAATTTTAGCCGATGATGATGATAACGACCTGACCAATGGAACGCCGAATATTGAAGGTATAGCACGCGCATTTGCCAAACACGGCATTTACCTGAATGCAGACGCTATTCTAAAACACACAGAACTTGCCCACCAGCCGCCTGGCCAGCCTATCACTTTCAATGCCAGCCTGGAGCTAACTAATCCAAGTTTCTTTCAGGGCTTAAAACTGGTGTACCGAAACCGCAGTTCTGCCTGGGATACATTAAATATGGTGAATAATGGCAGCTTCAGTTTTTCTGCACAAATCCCGGCGCAACCTATGAGCAGTATTATAGACTACTATTTCATAGTATCTGACTTCCTGGGCCTTCCAGGCAATACCTTCCCTTGGGGCTTTCAGGCCGATCCTTCTTTAGCCAGCAATGTTACCATACCTTATCAGTTTGCTGTAGGCACGCATCCTGTAATTAAGGTTGATTTTGAAACTGATCTGGATACTGCTCAATGGCAGATAGGTATTAGTACCGATAGAGCTACTTCAGGTAAATGGATACAGGCTAAACCTTCAAAATCATCATACAATAGTTCACTTTTTGGAAGGTTCATTAGCCAAACAGGCATCGACCACACAACAGGACAAGGTAAATGTATGGTAACAGGAAATACTGCAAGTACTAATAGCTATACTTTCAGAAGTACCAGTGATGTTGATAATGGCAAAACCACACTGGTAACCCCGGCATACGACCTGACAGGTTTCGTTTACCCCATTATCGAATATCACCGTTGGTTTGCTAACGACCGCGGAGGCTCAGCAAGAAGAGATGACTTGTGGCGTGTAGAAATGGCTAGTGATGTAAGCGCAACACAAGTTGTTGAATCGACCAGGCAAACCGATACCAACTGGCGCCGCAGAATCTTTGCAGTTTATCAATATCTGCCTAATGCTAAAGGTGTGCAGCTTCGTTTTATAGCATCAGATAATGGAGATGATAGCAATATAGAAGCTGCAATAGATGATTTCTTCATTTACGATGGCGTGCCGGAAAGTGTGGCTAATGTACCGCAAACTAAAGCTGAAATATATCCTAATCCTGCTGATGGCAGTGTATATGTAAGCTTTACAAAGGCAAGCAAAGGCACTATTTCGATATTAGACATAACAGGCAAGATGCTGCAAACTATCGGTATGGATGGAACAACAACCAACTACAACATCAGCACTGCCCAACTAACAGCCGGTCAGTACATGATAAACATTCAAACCGATAATAAAACATACCAGACGCATAAATTAGTAGTTACCCACTAATTCATCTTACTCAAATAAAAAGGCTGCTCAATGAGCAGCCTTTTTATTTTATATTACCTGATGGATTTTTAAAAATCAACCACCAGCTTCACGTTTATTAGCCTTGATGTCAGCCTGTTGGGTACTGCAAATGTTTGGTTTGTTGTCTGGTCTTGTATAAAAGAATAGGATAGTGTATTCTGTATGCCCAGCAGATTGAAAACTTCAGCACTCAGCCATACATTTTTTACCGAGCCCAGCACTTTACTATTAGCATGTTTTTCACCCTTTACAAGCAATGCGGAAAAACCAATATCTACCCTCTTATAATCAGGCAAGCGAAGTGTATCAGCATAGCGGCTATTATCGGGTGGGCCAAAAGGAAGACCGGTTGAGTACATCAGGTTAAGATGCATTTTGTAATTTTTCCATTTGGGAAAGTAATCTTCAAAATACATACCTAGCATAAATCTTTGATCTGTTGGCCTCGGTATGTAGCCCGGGTATACAGTAGCGCTATCTGCGCCAGCCATATCTTTCAATACTATTTTATCATCAGTCACATCTTCGGCAGCTTTCATCAATCCTATACTAACCCATGATGTAGCATCTTTCACTATATCACCATACAAACGCAGCTCACCACCATATACGTAGCCTATTGCATCGTTCTTGCCAAAATACCTGATGCGTACATTATCATATTCATAAGGCACAATATCCCACAACCCTTTATAGTAAACTTCAGATGTAAACTTAAATTGCCTGTCGTTAAAGGCCTTAAAATTGTAGTCGGTACCTGCTACTATATGAAACGATTTTTGCGCCAGCAGGTTTTTATTTACTACACCATTCAGATCGCGCATTTCCCTGTAGAACGGTGGTTGCTGATAAAGGCCGCCGGCAAGTTTAAATATCATATCACCTTTCCACTTCGGCTTATAAGATATCTGTACGCGTGGACTCACAAGAAACTCCTTATTAAGGTCGCTATAATTAAACCGTACGCCAACAGATATAGCAAGACCCAGCGAATCGTTAAAGCGGAAATTATCTTGTATAAAGCCGGTATAACGCATATAGTCGAATGTGGATGAAGATGTCAGCAACTTCATCATCGGCAGGCTATTTGGCTGATAGGGCTGTGTATAGCCTGCTGAATCGCGCCGCTCCCATTCGTGTAGTTTATCTGTTATACTCGTCGCATTTGCATCAAGCCCCCATTGTATGTAATGTTTGTTAGCATTGTACGATCCCCGGTGTGCTACATTGCCTACATTTACCATTAGGTAGTTGCGTGCATAATTGTGTATGATACCGGTACCTAAATATGTTTTTACTTGCCCAAAGCTTTCCTTGCCAAGATCTGTTTCCAGCTCACCAAAAAGATATTCACCATTTATATCGTAGGTCTCCTGTTCATTAGTTTGAAAACCGGAAGCCAGCAACTTAAGTTTTAGCCGTTCATTAGGCCTGAATGTTGTTGACCAGCCACCAAAGCGCGAATCGAACTGGTCTATCTCGCTACCTTTATAAACAACACGCATTTGGTAAGCCTGGTTTATTAAACCAAAGCTGGTAGTTGCCGTTTCCGGATAAAAATTAAACCTGTTGCGCGCATAGTTGCCTATCACCTCCATTTCCCATTTATCGTTAAAGCGATAGTTGATAAGTGCTTGCGCATCGGTAAATGAAGGATTATAAATGCCTTTAGTAGGTTGCGATTTTAGCAGATATTGATTGCTTTTATGCCTTAACCCCACTAAATAGGTAAGTTTTTCATTTTTTGAAGCGCCCTGCAACGCTACACTGGCACCTAAAAGACTGGCCATGATACGGCCACCGAATTCTTTAGGCCGTTTATAGGTTACATCTAATACGCTCGACATTTTATCGCCGTAACGCGACTGAAAACCACCTACAGAAAAATTTACGTTCGATACAAGATCTGCATTCACAAAGCTCATTCCTTCCTGTTGTCCCGAGCGTGTTAAAAACGGGCGGTATATTTCAAAGTCATTTACGTAGACCAGATTCTCGTCGTAATTACCGCCACGTACATTATACTGCGATGTAAGTTCATTATTTGAGCCAACCATTGTTTTTATGAGTGCCTCTACCCCGCTACCAAACCCTGTGGTAGGTATCAGGGCTGTTTTACTTACATCTAGTATCACATTGCCTGCCTCATCTCGCCTATCGCCTTTTTTTATTACTTCATCAAGCGTGGTAGATGATTTTTCAAGCTTAATATCCGCTTGGTATTCCTGCCCCTCATTAAGCGTTACCGTTATTTCTTTCGATTGATAACCTATAAAATTATAAACAACGCCTACAGCTATACCTGCAGGTACATCAATAGTATAAGCCCCGTTTATATCTGTTTGTGTACCATTGGTAGTGCCCTTCACACCTATGGTTACAAACTCAAGTGGCTTTTTTTTATCGCCGGTAACTATACCTTTTATTTTTGCTTTCTGAGCAAATGAATACAGGTTAATAAATAGTAAAAAGACAACAAGTGATAGTTTCTTGTGCATACGGTAAATAAACGTTAATTAAGTTACATTTATTTTCCCGCTTGCTTCAATCTTTTTATCGTATCTGCGGGGTCTTGCGAAGAGAACACTGTATTACCGGCTACTAATACATCAGCTCCGGCATTTACTATCTCAGCTGCATTCTCAAGTGTTACGCCACCATCTATTTCAATAAGTGTACTGCAACCTGCGGCTTGAATCATTTTTTTAAGGCTGCGAATTTTATCCAACGCCTGCGGTATAAATTTCTGCCCCCCAAAGCCGGGGTTTACACTCATTATAAGTACAAGGTCTATTTCTGTAATTATATTTTCCAGCAACGACACGGGTGTGTGCGGATTGAGCGATACACCTGCCTTCATACCTAACGCTTTTATTGCCTGCAGGCTACGGTGAAGGTGTGTGGAAGCCTCATAGTGTACAGTAAGTATATCAGCGCCCGCTTTTTTAAATTCTTCAAAATATTTTTCCGGCTCTACTATCATCAGGTGCACATCAAAGGTCTTCTTTGCCGCTTTTTTCATCTGGGCTATTATCGACATGCCATAGCTAATATTGGGCACGAACCTGCCATCCATTATATCCAGGTGAAACCAATCAGCTTCGCTATTATTTACCATCTCTATATCCCTGCCAAGGTTCAGGAAGTCTGCCGATAAAATTGAAGGTGCTATCAGTGCCATAATTTTTGATGCGATAATTTGAGCAGCAAAGGTAAATTTTATGCCGCACTTACGCCACCTTAGTTAAGCAGTAGTTTGATAGTTTGGGCACAAATAAAACAGGCAACGTCATACTTTATTCAAGTACGATGTTGCCTGTAATATATTGTTCCGCATAGGATGCGGAAATAGCTTTAGTTTTTAATAACGGTCACGGTTACCGCCATAACCACCGCCGCCGCCACGGTTTCCACCGCCACCATAGCCACCACCGCCACGGTTTCCACCGCCGCCGTAGCCACCGCCACCACGAGATTCACTCTTAGGCCTTGCTTCATTTACTGTAATGTTGCGGCCTTGAAATTCTTGTTCGTTCAAAGAAGAAATAGCTGCGTCTGCTTGCTCTTTATTCGGCATTTCTACAAACCCGAAGCCACGGCTACGGCCTGTTTCCCTGTCCATTACGATTGATGCAGAAGTAACTTCACCATGCTGGCTGAAAAGTTGGTTTAGGTCATCTCCGGTGGTTTGATAAGAGAGGTTACCTACGAAAAGTTTGGTCATTTTTTATCCTGTTTTGATATACTATACTAGCCAACAGGCTGGTACTTTTTATAAATGTACATGAAATTATTGATGTTACGTGAGTTTACAAAAATTTTATACCGACTCACATATATTTTTCCGCATTTTATAATATAATGGGGGAATCACCTTACAAAACTCATCATCCAGTAGCCGGGGGCATAGTCATCAGGCTGAAAAATAAACTGGTGCACCTTACCCATATAATAAATATCCATACCTGTTGAGCTGTATGCCGGCAATTGTGCTGCTGTAATATCCGTTTTGAAGAGAAAATTATAAATTTTAGCCATCATTGCCGCTTCGGCTATTATGCGCTGAAAAATTACCATTGGCTTCTTACCACCTGTGGTATCTTCCGTTTCCAGGCTGTATTTATATTCAATCTTTAATGTTTCGTTGTTATCGGTCTTATATATTTTTTTAACCGTTTTCGATTGCCCTTTATCTACAAATGCAAACTTATAGCCGGGCGCTACGTTGCTTATTTCGTCGCTAAAGTGGTTGGCTACAGATAATGTTGTATCCAAAGCAAGTACACTTGGTGTCATCAGCGGTTCGGCATCTTCATCGGTTTGCGCCCAACAGTTGAACGATATTAAAACCAACAAACAAGTTAACGGCAGTCTCATCGGCTTTATATTTTCCTTAACCACAAAATAATAATATTTATAATAAAAGTGGCACCCTGAGCAGGGTGCCACTTTTATTATATCTCGCAGCTATTACTTAGCTACAATAAACCTTTCTGTAAGTTGCGCTGTTGAACTGCTCGCTTTAATGATATAGTTGCCATTAGGTAAATCACTAACATCAATTTGCTTATTGTAATTTTGCACTGGTTGTTCAGCCCAATTTTTTACTACAACACCACGCATATCGCATATTGCCACGTTGAATGCTTCCGGCTTATTCCATCCAATATTTAAGTTCAATGTATTTGCTGCAGGCACTGGAAATAGACGCACGTCATTTTGTGCTATCACATTCTTAACTGTTGTTGGAAAGTACGGTTCATAATAGTAATGATAGTGTTCATCGCCTTCCCCTGTTTGCCAGTTGCTACCATCCCAATGATTGGTAGTAACGTCAGTTAATATCACATCCGATGTATAAGTGTATTCGGTGTATTTGCTGTTTACAAATTTATTGCTTGTATTGTCCCAATTCTGTATTGTTTCACTTGTACGTTGCAAACTGTTACCGTATGTGTATATATGTTTATTCACCGGTGTCCATACACTACCGGTTCTTTCATACTCTGTCATCGTTTCTACCTTCGATGCGAAATATGTGTATTCCCATTTGCTTTTATATATCCAGTTAAGGCCATCCCATTCCTCATAAATTTGGGTTTCCATTCCAACGGAGCCATAGGTATAAGTATTTCTTGTTTTATTCTTCCAGCCACCGCTTACTGTCCATTGCTCATCGCGCAACTCAGTCAAATTATTATTACCATCGTAGGTAAAATACATTTTGTAGTTAGTTGCATCCATTTTCAACACTTTACCTATGCCGTTGTAAATGATGTCAGATTTTACATGTGGATCCCATTGCGATGCAACCCATAATTCCAGGGCAGAAGCGGTCATTTTATGATCATTGTAGCCATATAAGTAGCGGGCTGAATCTACCCAGCCTGTTTGGCGCCAGGGCATGAATTTAAGACTCAAAACCTGGCTCTCAGGGTCGTATGTCTGCATACGTTTCATTATACCCCTGAACCCACCACTTTGGCCCTTTATATATGTATAACTTTCATCAAATAAAACACGCTCATCGTTAGTAAGGTCTTCTGCAGTTATACTCCCACCCCTTTCATTATTATCGTAGATATAAGTAGTAGAATCTTGCGGAACAAATACCGACCCGTTATTCTTATTATACACATAACTAACTAAGCGCATATACGCTGGCTGAGTTGTACTATTATCATCAGGCAGAAAAATAAAATGCGGAAAAGTTCCTCCACCGGTTGTGTTACCACCTGTCACTCCTGCTTCAGCGTTATTAACCGAAGCTGCAAATAGGGTGTTGGTGCAAATAAAACTCGACAGAAGTATTAATAACTTTTTCATATCGATAGATTACAAGTGACTAAATAGGCTTTATGAGCTTAACATAAATCTAACATATATTTTTTACTTTAAGAATACAATTTTGTTACAATTTTCTAAACGATGACAGTAGTATGGCAATCATATATTAACCATGACAAATTCTAATTATATCGCCGTGACAAATCCTTTTTAAAAATGCAGGCTATTTATATTGTCAGCAGTTTATAGGTTCTTTTTATAAGTCGGTCGAACTGAACAAATTTTTATAAAACATTTAATTTCAATTATTTAAGACAGTAGGAGGTGATTTTTTTAAAGTGTAATTTAAAATTTTATCTATTCGTCTTCACGCTCTGCTTTATCTATTTTACTATCTATTTGTTTGTCTCTTTGCTCTTTCAATTTATCTGCTACACGAAACATCCTGTTACCTACGGGGCTAAGACCTGGTCTTGCATCGCCTAACAATACACCCCATTGGCGCAAATGTTCTGTTTTGTCAAATACTATTTTCAGCAATGCCATCAGTGGTATCGACAGGAACATGCCCGATATACCTGCCATAGTACCACCTATCACTATACCCACTATACTGGCAAGCGCATTTACTTTTACTTTTGAACCTACTATACGTGGCATCAGGATATTATTATCTAAGAACTGTACAAATGCTATGGTACCTAAAACTGCCCATATCTGCCACATTTCCTGCGATGTAGTTAAGGTCAGGATCACGCCGATAAGATTACCTATCAGGGCTCCTAAATACGGTATCAAATTAAGTATAGCGAATGTAACACCTATGAGTATTGCATGCTTAATGCCAAACAGCATAAGTATAACACTTAGCAAAACAGTCAGGTACGCTATCTGTATAGCCAGGCCTACCAGGTAAAACTTTACCATCACTTCTGTTTCACGCAGCGCTTCCTCCACTTTGCTGTGATGATCTTCAGCAAACCACATATATACAAAACGCAACAGCAGGTTGCGGTAAAACATGATAAGGAAAATATAAATAGGCAAAAGACCCAGGAAAATGAATATACCAGATAATGATGCCAGCGCACCTTGTATTTGCCCGGTTATATTAGACCCTAGCTTTGAGCTTTGCTGCTTGATAATGCCCAATTGCTGCTCTACCGAATAATGCGTTTTACTGCTTATCCACTTACTCAGGTTATCCCAATGTATACTCAGATTCTTCTTTATGGTATCGATATCGCTTACAAAACCGCCTATTTGCCAGGAAAGAAAAAAAGCAACTGCGGCTATCAGCATTATAAACCCAATGATGCAGAATACTATGGATAGCGACTCAGGCACCTTATGCTTCATTAACCACCTGAATGGCGGCAATAAAACTATGGATATGAAAAATGCCATCAACAATGGCATAATGACGCTCTGGCCTAAGATGATAATAGCACCCAGGGCACATAGCCCAAGCACTTCTATCGATCTGCGCACGGTAAGTGGCATATTACTCATAATATCTTTTAAAAAGTGGAACAATAAGTTAAGGTAATACTCACCATACCAAAACTGTACCTAACTTAATCACAATCCATTTATTATAAGCTCAGATGTGCTTTTAGCGGTCAATAAAGCCGCCTCTACCGTACCGGAAAAAGTACCATCATACAATGCTTCGCCTGCAAAATAAATAGTATCATCCGCTGGCGTATTCAATACCTCACGTGCTTCCTTAGTGGTAGGAGTGGGGTAACTGTAAGCACCGCCAAACTCCTCATACTTTTGCCAGTTGGTTACCATTATTGCCGACACCTTTTCACGCATTTCACTTAAAGGGATATTGAATATTTCTGCTAAAGATGCCAGGGCTGCAGCTTCAAGCTCTTCTTCCGAAAACATGGATAATTCTTTTGCCTTATTACCACCCGCCCATCCGGTTAGCGTATTACATGCATAGGGTAGCTGCGTCCACCAGGTTTGGAAGAGCTGGTCGCCGAATATAAATGCAGTATCATGCTTCCAGAATGGCTGCTTAAATGCCACTACCACTTTCACTACACTACCAAACCCTATCTTCTGTGCGGCTGCTACATGCGTATCCAGTGTTGGAGAAAAGGTTATAGAAGCCCGTTCATTTCGTCGCTGCAATACCCCTAACGGCACTGTCACAACCACTTTATGTGCTTTATATGTGTTTTTATCCTCAGTGCAAACTACAGCATGGCCGTTGTGCCAATCTATATGCTTCACTATATTTTCTGTCAATATCTGCACACCTTTTATCCTGCATTGCCCTGCAAGATATTCAACCAACGCGCCATATCCTTTACTTATGTGGTAGCTCTCCTCCTCTTCTGCCCATTCTTTGTATAAGGCCATCACACTCACTTTATCGGGGTCTGCTATGTCATAACCTTCCGCGTATCTCATAGCCTGCCTTTTTAGTGCCGCATAACTATCCTCTTTAAAGTAATGTACCAGGAATTCATGTAGGGTCATGTCCAGCTTTATATCTTTCATCTTCTGCATCAGCTCATCCCACCCTTCTATAAAAAACTCAGTTTCATTTATTTTTCCCGCTACCACATTATACATTTTACCTTCAGTCTTCTTATAAGCTATACCAGCCTCATTTAGCAGCGCAAATGTTAGTTTGGCTTCGCCATGTATAAATTCAGCGCCTCTTTTTACAATTGTATCAAAGCCGTGTCCGCTCACATCCCATATTCTGCCACCAATCCTATCGCTCGCCTCCAGTATTGTAACATCGCAATGCTCCGATAGCAATAGAGCTGTATATAGGGCACATATACCTCCGCCCGCAATAATAACCGTTTGCCTTTTCATAATGTATTAAGATACGCATAAAAATAAAGCCACTCAATTTGAGCAGCTTTTACTTTAGTATTAGATAGGATTTCAATTAATTACACTGGCCATCGGGTGTACAAGATGGGCCATTATTGATCTCTAATGTCGACTTAGGATTAGCTTCACGCCATTCGCTAAACGATTTTTCAAGTGTTTGCAAGAAGGCCTCCGGCGGCTGTGCTCCCGACACTGCATATTTGCGATTGAAAACAAAAAATGGTACACCATTTACACCTATTGCTCTTGCTTCCTGTATATCCTCATTTACCTGCATTGCATATTTCTCATTGGTAAGCGCTTCAGTCACATCAGCCTCAGTTAGTCCGATATCTTTGCCTAGTGCTATCAATACGGCTGTATCACCAAAATCTTTGCCTTCAGTAAAATTGGCGTAAAACAAGCGCTCTTCAACAGCATCGCCCAATCCCTTTTCTTTAGCCAGCTGTATCAGCCTGTGTGCTTTAAAAGAATTGACCATAACCGTTTTATCCAGCTTATAATCCAACCCTGCGTCTTCAGCCATTTGGCTTACTTGCGCATGCATCTTTACAACCTGCTCTTTACTGATACCTTTACGGGTAGACAAGTATTCATACACATCCGAATTTTCAGGTGAGGCTACCGGTAGTGTAGGATCCAACTGAAAACTCTTCCAAACAATTTCTATATCATTACTATCTGAAAATTGCTGCAAACCTTTTTCATAATTGCGCTTACCTATGTAGCAGAAGGGGCACATCACATCGCTCCATATTTCAACTTTCATTTTCTCCGTATTCATTCTATTTTTCGTTTTAATATTTTGAGTATTGTTGTTTTTTTGCCCAAATGTTGCAACTGAATTTATCAGGAATAAAAACACTAATATTTTCAGTTTCATATCTATTTGATTTTGTAAACTGTGCGCAACATCTTCACAATACAAACTTAGAGAGATTA